>WQTS01000137.1 GCA_009786185.1 Bacteroidota bacterium | reverse complement strand
ACATAGTTGGCAGAAACAGGCTGCATGAGCGTTACCGAGCCGGTGCCGGCGTTGGTTATGGTTACGGTTTGCGCCGCCGGTTGCGTGTAGGGTATTTGCAGCGCACCGAATGAGGTTAAAGAGGAAGCAGTGATAATGTAGGTAGGCAACCACTTAGCCCAAAGTGTTGTATCTTGCGTTACCGTACAGGTTGCAAAATTCCATTCGTTAGCAAAGGTGCCGTTGTCGGTAAACCAGCCGCCAAAGATGTAGCCCGCTCTCTCCGGTGCAGGCGTGGGTTCGATAGCGAGACCGCCGTGTGCCACGGTTTGCGGAGCAATGCTGATGTCATCGCCGGCAAAGGTTACTATTTTATCGGGTTCCGGAACATCACATGTTATTTCCGTTTGCCATTGGAAGAAGGGATAGGTCAGGTCTTCGCAGATTTTCCAAATATCGTCAAAATCCCAACCGGTAAAGGTGGATTGTTGTTGCATTTCGGCGGTGGCTTTACCGGTAACGCCGGTGCCGCTGCCATAGCCCACGCCGGGTGCTCCTCCTGCTACATTGATATCGTAGAAGCAGTAGGTAATATTCTCTCCTCTTCCCACAAAACCGCCAACATAGCCTGTTCCCGTTACATTTCCGGCGGCATAGCAGTTGGAAATAGTACTAGATCCTATGTTTTGCCCCACCAATCCGCCTACGTAATTTTCTCCTGTTACATTTCCGATAGCGTAGCAGTTGGAAATAGTGCCATAAAGGTTTTCTCCCACCAGCCCACCGGCTTGCTCATAAGTTCCCGTTACATTTCCGGTAAAGTAACAGTTGGAGATAGTACCCCAATTTCCTCCCACCAATCCGCCGATTTGCTGAGCATCTGTCAGATTTCCTATTACGTAGCAGTTTGTAATAGTACCATCATTGTTTTCTCCTACCAATCCGCCAACTTTATATCCGCCAATAATCCCCGCTGCAGCAATCTCAACGCCCAAACTGTCAATAATTGCGCCGTCGTCTATAGATCCGAATAATCCGATACGTTCTGATCCGGCTCGGTCTATCCACAACCCTGTGATTTTATATCCGGCACCGTTGAATGTGCCGGTAAATTCATAATCTCCCTCTCCAATCGGTTCCCAACCTTCGTCGCCCCATTGGGTATATCCTTCTCCGCCTATGGCTAAGTAATCGGTAAGGTCAATATCGTTATTTAATTTAAAGTGCTTGTTTAAGGCAAGGCGGACGTTGTCAAGTTGTTGGGCATTGCAGATGAGGTAGGGCGAGCCGGCAGAGCCATCTCCGCCGCAGAATAACTCTTCACATTCAATATCCGTTTGCCATTGGAAGAAAGGATAGGTCAGTTCTTCGCAGATTTTCCAAATATCGTCAAAATCCCAACCGGCGACTGTGAAAGTCGCCCCTACTTTCATTTCGGCGGTGGTTTTTCCGGTAACGCCGGCGGTGCCGGTATCGTCGTAGCCCACACCGTTCAATGTGAAATTTATTGTGTAATCGTAGAAGCAGTTGGAAATTTTAGATTCACTATATCCCAGCAATCCACCTACAAAATCGCCTGTTCCTGTTACATCTCCGGTAGCGTAACAGTTGCTAATGGAAGAAGAAGTCAAAGGAGAGCAACCCACCAATCCGCCAACAAAGGAAGTTCCTTCAACCTTTCCGGTAGCGTAGCAGTTTGAAATAGTACCAACACCAATACTTCCCGCCAATCCGCCAACATAAATGTCTGTTCCTGTTACATCTCCGGTAGCGTAGCAGTTTGAAATAGTACCACCATTGTGTCCCACCAATCCGCCGATATCAGCAGTTCCCGTTACACTTCCTGTAGCGTAGCAGTTTGAAATAGTACCACCATTACTTCCCGCCAATCCGCCGATTTCAGCAGTTCCTGTTACACTTCCTGTAGCGTAGCAGTTTTCGATGGAAGAGTTATAAATAAATCCCACCAATCCGCCGACATAAACATCTCCTTTAACTTCGTTGCCGGTTGCAATTTCTACGCCCAAATTTTTAATAGTAGCGCCTGTTATCCATCCGAACAATCCAACCCAATCATTCCCTCCACGGTTTATCCACAAACCGGTAATTTTATGTCCGTCGCCGTTGAACGAGCCGGTAAATTGGGTTGCTTCACTATGTGTAGAATTATCGCCTATGGGTTCCCAGCCTGCGCTGCCCCATTTTGCTTGTCCTGCACCGCCATCTGAAAGGTAAGCGGTTAAATCTATATCATTATTGAGTTTAAAATGTTTGTCTAAGAAATTTCGTACCTTGTCTAATTGTTCTGCTGTGCAAATAAGGTAGGGGTCTGTGGGTGTGCCTGTACCGCCGCAGAAATTATAATCCATACAGTTTTTGTTCTGCCATTGGAAGAGGGGGTAACTTAACCCTTCGCAGATTGTCCAGATGCCTGTGTTTGGGGTGAAATCCCAACCGGCGTCGGTAAATGTTGTCTGTTGTTTCATTTGGGCGGTGGTTTTGGGAATGCCTTTGCCTGTATTATCACTTTGCCCGCTGGTTTGGCTGTCGTAGAAGCAGTTGTAAATAGTACCCATAAAATGATTTCCCACCAATCCGCCGACATACTCATTGCCGGTTACATTTCCTGTAGCGTAGCAGTTGGAAATATGAGAAATATAATCATTATCATTATCTCCCACCAATCCGCCGACATACTCATTGCCGGTTACATTTCCTGTAGCGTAGCAGTTGGAAATAGTACCTCTAAAATTCTGTCCCACCAATCCGCCGACTAGGTAATCTCCATTTACCTTTCCTGTTGCATAGCAATTGGAAATAGTACCATAAGAAATATTTCCCACCAATCCGCCGATATTACCATTTCCTGTAATTCCTGCTGCGGCAATCTCTACGCCCAAACTGTCAATTTTTGAGCCGGTTGCTGTATATCCGAATAATCCAACATTATCCGTAGTGGGTCGGTTTATCCATAAACCGGTAATTTTATGTCCGGCGCCGTTGAACGAACCGGTAAAACGGGTTGTGTTGTTATTTGTAGAGTTATCGCCGAGCGGTTCCCAGCCTGCGCTGCCCCATTTTGCGAAACCTGCTCCGCCATCTGAAAGGTAAGCGGTTAAATCTATATCATTCTTTAGTTTAAAATGTTTGTCAAGCGCTAAGCGTACCTTGTCAAGTTGCTCTGCTGTGCAGATGAGGTAGGGGGCTGTGCTTGTGCCCGTACCGCCGCAGAAGAGCGATGATTCTTCACATTCAATTTCTGTTTGCCATTGTAAGAAGGGATAGGTTTCGTTTTCGCAAATTTTCCAAATATCGTCAAAATCCCAACCGGTAAAGGTGGCTTGTTGTTGCATTTGGGCGGTGGTTTTGCCGGTAACGCCGCTGTCGTCGCCGGAGCCTACGCCGGGCATCCCTCCTGCAACATCGTCATCGAAGAAGGAGTTGGAGATAGTACCCCAATTTCCTCCCACCAATCCGCCTGCCTCGTAGTCGGTTACTGTAGCACTTCCTGCGGCGTAGCAGTTGGAAATAGTACCGATTATCTGTCCCACTAATCCGCCGGCATAAGTCGCTCCATGTACATTTCCCGTAGCATAGCAGTTGGAAATGCTAACGCCCCAATCTTCTCCGCCGGCTCCCAGCAATCCGCCGCTAGAATTGTTTCCATTTACATCTCCGGTAGCGTAGCAGTTATAAATCGTACCATTAGCAACTCCCAGCAATCCGCCAAAGCCTTCACTGCCAACTCCCGTTACATCTCCGGTAGCGTAGCAGTTGAAAATAGTACCATAAACGGCTCCCGCCAATCCGCCGGCAGAATGGTATCCATTTACATTTCCGGTAGCGTAGCAGTTGAAAATAGTACCACCTATCCATCCTGCTAATCCGCCGACATTATATTTTCCATTTGCATATCCGGTAGCGTAGCAGTTGGAAATGGTAGCGTTTTCAGTCAATCCCACCAATCCGCCGACAGATTCATATCCTTTAATTCCTGCTGCGGCAATCTCTACGCCCAAACTGTCAATGTTTGCATCTTCAATACGTCCGAATAATCCTACATAAGCCATTTCATCTCTATCTATCCACAAGCCGGTGATTTTATGTCCGGCGCCGTTGAATGTGCCGGTAAAATACATAAAACTACCTCCTATCGGCAACCAGCCTTCATCGTCCCATTTGGTATAACCTTCTCCGCCGGGGGCTAAGTAATCGGTGAGGTCAATATTGTTGGCAAGTTTGTAGTGTTTGTCAAGCGCAAAACGAACATTGTTGAGTTGTTCGGCGTTGCAGATAAGGTAGGGTGAGCCGACCTCGCCCGTACCGCCGCAGAAGGTAACTTCAGGGCATTCTATCTCCGTTTGCCATTGAAGGAAAGGATAAGAGTAACCTTCGCAAATACTCCATTTCTCGTGGAAATTCCATCCGTTAAAGGTGAGTTGCTGTTTCATTCTAATGGTGGATTTTCCGGTAACGTACGTATCACCGCCAATCTCTTCGCCCACGCCGGTGGGTTGTCCTGTGGTTTCGTAATCGTAGAAACAGCCATAGATTGCACCCTCATGATTTGTTCCCGCCAATCCTCCTACAGCATAGCTTCCCGATACAGTTCCGGCAGCGTAGCACCAGTCAATATAACCTTCATAATTCATACCCACCAAACCGCCGATATTGTTTTCCGTTCCGGTTACAGCACACGTTGAATAACAGTTTCCGGTGTAGGAATCATTGAGTTGTCCCACCAATCCGCCAACAAACGCATTGCCGGTAACGGCTCCGGTTGCATAACATTTTTCTATGCCAGTCCAGAAGGAGTATCCTGCCAAACCGCCTACATTGTTTTTGCCTTGAATTCCCGCCGCGGTAACTTCAACACCCAAATTTTCAATGGTTGCGGATCCCGTATATCCGAATAATCCTACATAGTCAGTTCCGCTGCGGTCTATCCACAAGCCGGTGATTTTATGTCCGTCGCCATTGAAAGTGCCTGTAAAATGTGTAACATCATCGCCGAGCGGCAACCAGCCTTCTGCGCCCCATTTGGCGTAACCTTCGCCACCGGGGGCAAGGTAGTCGGTGAGGTCAATATCGTTGTTGAGTTTATAATAATAGTAATCGGAATTGTTGAATGCTAAGCGAACAAGGTCAAGTTGTTTGGGATTGCAGATGATGTATGGGTTATTCCATGCGCCCGTACCGCCGCAAAACATAAGGTCTAAGCAAGTAGTTACGGGTTGCCATTGGAGGTACGGATAGCTGCAATCTTCAAAAATATTCCAAATATCATCAAAATCCCAACCGGAAAAGGTGGCTTGCTGTTGCATCTCGGCGGTGGTTTTGCCGGTAATGTCTATTGTGCTCAAAACGTTGTCGGCAACCCCAGGTATTCCACCTGCGATTTCATTATCGAAGTAGCAATTGGAAATAGTACTAAGTTCATTATAACCCACCAATCCTCCTGCACTCGAACTTTCTCCATTTACATTTCCAGCAGCGTAACAGTTGGAAATAGGGCTTGCATCGAAATTATATCCCACCAATCCACCGACCACTAAAGTTCCTGTTACATCTCCTATAGCGTAGCAGTTGGAAATAGTACTAGCAAATGTGTTTTCTCCTACTAATCCGCCAACCAAAATATCTCCTGTAACATTTCCTATAACGTAGCAGTTGGAAATGGTAGTACTTATGTTTTCTCCTACTAATCCGCCGGAAAAACTGCCTCCTTTAATACCCGCGGCTGCAATCTCAACACCTAAATTTTCTATAAATGAGCCTTGCGTATATCCAAATAATCCGATATAATATGTTCCGCTGCGGTTTATCCACAAGCCTGTGATTTTAAATCCGCCGCCGTTGAATTTGCCTGAAAAATTTGTAATCTCATTGCCTAACGGCATCCATCCTGCTGCGCCCCATTTGGCGTATCCTGCGCCACCGGGGGCTAAGTAAGCGGTGAGGTCAATGTCGTTATTTAATTTGTAATGTTTGTCAAGTGCTAATCGTACATTGTCAAGTTGTTTGGCGTTGCAGATGAGGTAGGGGTCTGCAGAAGTGCCCGTACCGCTGCAATAATTATAGTCAAAACAGTTTACGATATGCCATTTGAAGAGGGGATAACTCAGGTTTTCGCAAATTTTCCAAGTGTCATCAAAATCCCAACCGGCGGCTGTAAAGGTTGCCTCGGTTTGCATTTCGGCGGTAGATTTTTTGGTTACCCCGGCAACGTTGTAACCACTTTCCCAGCCCGGACCCACACCGTTGCCCTGCTCTGTGGTTTCGTAATCGTAGAAGCAGTTGGAGATAGTTGCATAATTATCACCTGCAAATCCGCCCTTAGCGTAATAGAACTCACCTGCATACGTTTTTCCGGTAGCGTAGCAGTTGGAAATAGCAGCAGTAATGTTGTTTCTTCCCACAAATCCGCCTACGCAAGAGTTTCCGTACACCTCTGCCATAGCGTAGCAGTGGGTGATGGTTCCAAAATTCTGTCCCACCAATCCACCGACAAACCAATTGCTACCTATATATCCGGTAGCGTAGCAGTAGGAGATGGTTCCGAGGTTTTCTCCCACCAATACTCCGGCAAGCCCATTCGCAACTACATATCCGGTAACGTAACAGTTGGTAATAGAAGCGTTATCGTTATATCCCACAAGAATACCAACGTATTCATCAGCAGAAATATATGGAGCTTCTACACCCAAATTATCAATACTTGCGCCGTTGTTCGTATATCCGAAAAGCCCGACGTAATCAAGATTAGGACCCCGGTTTATCCTTAAACCTGTGATTTTATATCCGTCTCCGTTGAAAGATCCTGTAAATGGAGTGGTAGCGTTTCCTAAGGGCATCCAGCGAGAGTTGCTCCATTTGGCGAATCCGGCACCCCCTTCAGATAAATAATCGGTGAGGTCAATGTCGTTGGCAAGTTTGTAATGTGCGGATAAGTTGCTGCGCACGGCGTCCAAATCGGCTGCGTCTTGAATGATGTAGGGTGTACCGGGTTGTCCGTTACCGCCGCCGAAAGTTCCGTTGACTGCATTTGCGGTATAAAAAATCGCAAAAAAGGCAATTACGCACCATAGCGTTTTGCCTAAAAACTGTTTTGTAAATTTTTTTGTCATAAATCGTTTGTCTATATAATTAGTTTTGTTGCTAAAATATTATTTTTCAAAGTGTTATCTCGCAATAAACTTTCATAAAATAATTCTACAAAAATACACAGGCTATTTGAAAACCAGATGACACCCATTCCAAAAAACATGACACCCGTTCCGAAAATGAGAGGAGCTAAGAGTAGTATAGCCATTCACATCTGCTTCAGTAGAAGCAAACTAATTCTTACAATCATAGTAGTAAAACAAGAAAGAGAGAAAAGGAAAAAAGAGAATTTGAATTATTAAAACTTGAAGATTTTGCAAGTTTTAATAATTTGTTGTATTTTTGCAGCATGAATAAAAAGTTAATAGAAAGAAAAGATTATCTTGATAAACTGCTGTCATACAAGGATAAAGAAATCATAAAAGTAGTAACCGGTTTGCGGCGTTCGGGAAAATCCACGCTGTTGGAATTGTTTAGAAATCGTTTGTTAAGAACACATATAAAGCCCGAACAAACACAATTTTATAATTTTGAATTACCAGAAAACTACTTGAATAAAACGTGGGAAATACTCTATTTTGAAATAAAATCGAAATTACAGGCGAACATCCCCAATTATATTTTTCTTGATGAAATTCAAAACATTGCCGATTTTGAAAAGTTGGTTGACGGACTATATGCGAATGAAAATGTTGATGTGTATATCACAGGTTTAAACGCAAATTTGCTATCAAGTGAATTGGCTACATTGCTAAGTGGCAGATATATAGAAATTTCTATTTTGCCGTTTTCGTTTGCCGAATATTTGGAAGTCAGGGGCATTGACACAGGCAATAAATATTTGAATTACGAGACGCTATTTTATGATTACGTGAACGAAACTTCGTTGCCTAAAGGTGTTGAATTGCGTGAAGAGGGTTTTGATAAAATTTATGAATATCTCGAAGCCTTGTATGCTACAATTATCGAAAAAGACATAACACAACGACATAAAATCAACGATAAGAGAGCGTTCGGAAATGTAGCCAAATTTGTGGCTGCAAATATTGGCAGCCCAATTTCGCCAAGCAGTATTTCAAAAGTACTAAAAGCAGATAACCAGACTGTCCACAACACTACCGTAGAAAAATATATAGAATATTTGGTTGCAAGTTTTGTGTTTTATTGCGTTAATCGTTTCGACATTAGAGGCAAAAAACAACTTGCAACTTTAGAAAAATATTATCTCGTTGACTTAGGATTATTGAATGTACTAGTAGGGCGAGACAGAACGGCAGACAGGGGACATATTTTGGAAAATGCAGTTTATCTTGAACTTTTACGGCGAGGCTACAAAATTTGGACAGGTACTCTGCGTAACGGCGAAATAGATTTTACCGTTAAAAATCGTAACGGCGAAATTGAGTATTATCAGGTTTCGTGGGAAATTTCAAGTGTCGAAACCGCAGAGCGAGAATTTACACCATTAGAAATGGTAAAAGACAACTATCCGAAATTTTTACTTACAACCGAATCGTTTCCACAAAGCAGAGCGGGGATTATTCATAAAAACGTATTTGAGTGGTTATTGGAAAAATAATTGCACAATAAAAAAATATCGCATTAATTTATCCCTTCCCCCTTTTCACTATACGAAGATACTCCGCAGGCGAGAGATAGTATCTTTGTTTGAAAAGACGGTAAAAAGTCCGGTATGTGCTAAATCCGCATTCATGTGCAATCTCTTCAATGGAACACCCTGATTTTTCGTCAAGCATTTTTCTTGCTTCCTCTAATCTTATATGATTGATGTATTCTTGAAGCGTACGTCCCGTAAGGGTTTTCACTGCATCAAAAAGATAGGTTTTGTTCGTAATCAATTCGGCGGCAAGGTCTTTGTAGCCGATGTCAGGTTGGGAGAATCTTTTGTTGCAAAGCAGATGTTTGCGCAGTTTAACTACTAACATAAATTGTTTTTCCTTTTCCTTTTTATGCCCCTGTAAAGATGCGGCATGTTGCGTCTCTACAACAACATCATTGTAGTTTGAAACGGATTGCTCCAATTTTTCATAACGCAAAGTTATGTGCCGTAAATCTTCCACCAAACGGTCTTGTTCTTTGATTTGTTGGTAGAGTCCGCGATTTATCTTTTGTTTTTTGCGGTAGAAATAAACCATAATGCTTAAGGTGGTAATAATTAAAGCCAAAATAGCAGAAATGAGCGCTATTTGTTTTTTTTGGGAATGAATCTGTTCACCTTTCAGCAATTTTTCCAACTCTAAGGCTTTCCGTTCGGAATAAAACAGAGAACGGATATTGTAAATATTATTCTCCGCAGATTGAATCTCGGCAATGGAATCTATATAAGCAGCGGCTTTGTCAGCCTGGTTTATTTTTAAATAGTAATCACGAGCCAGTGTGTAAAATATATTCAAATTTCGCATAGTATTCCCTTCCGCTCTCAAGTATTTTTGTGCTGCGATAATCATTTTTTCAGTTTCTTTCAGTTCGTTTTTCTGCATAAACAGTCGTCCCAAATGAACGGCATAACCTCCGGCAAGCAGAGAGTCATTTACTTGCAAGGCGCGAGGCAATGCAACGGAGTAAAGCCGGAGCGCTTCTTTGTCATCCCCGCGCAACATAGCGTTTCTTGCCAGCCCGCCAATGGCTATCGTTTCATCAATGGGACGCAGAAACACGCTGTCGGCACATAAAAGGATAGACATATAAAGTGAATCGGAACGGTTATAGTCGCCGGTCATTCTATAGTAGGAAGCCAAATAATCGCGCGCTTTCATCTGCGACCTGTCATAATAGTGGATAACAGGCGTTCTCAATGCCTTATAAAATAGAGGCACCGCTTTATCGTATAACTTAAAATCGTAATAGAGTCTCCCTATAAAAAAGCATATGGAGCCTGAGATGAGGTTGGGTTTTCCCTCTAAACGTTCTAAAGTAGAGAAGATTTCATTGAGCATTTTATATACCGGAATATTCTTTTCTTCAATTTGTTGAGAAACAGTATGTGTAAAAAAACCGCTATAATATAACATATCGTTTAAAATACGGAGTTTGGTTTGAAGTTCTTTTTTTCGGTCATATTTTCTAACAAGATTCCAGTAATAATCCCATTTTTCGGGTGTACATAAATCCAAGCGATCAAATTTTGCATCGAACACATCCAATTCGTAAGTAAGTGCTTTGCTTTTGTAAAATTTGGCGGCTTTGAGCAATTTTTCCCGTTCGGTTTGCCAACGGGAAATCTCTCTCTGCCAATTTACATCGTATGGTACAAACTGCACCAAATCGTAATAATAATATACTTCGTTATAAATTTCTTCCAACGGACGCGTGGCGAGCCAATAAAAAACCGAATCGGAATTGTAGTAAAAATATTTATTCAACTCAATTGAATATACGCTGTCGCATCCTTCTGTCCACGGCATAGATTGCATTTCAAGCATGAAGCGGTCAATTGGCTTGTAAAGCAGCAAATCGGGAACTTTGTACTGTGGCTGCGCAAATATTGATGCAGTAAAAAGTACCGTGCAAAAACAAAGAGTAGTGAGAGGCTTGTTCATCGTTAAAAAGATAGAATCTTACCCTGAATGGGAATAGTGGACAAAAGTAACGTTTTTTTTAGATTTGACGGAAATTATGGAAATACCGATGAAATTGACCCCCTTTAGTTGTGTTTGAAAAGCAGGATAATTTTCTTTAAAAATTGAGGGATAAAAAACGTTCATTTTTATCGGTTTGTTAATTTAAAATTTCAGGCAAAAGTATCATATTTTCCTTATCTGCATTTTTTCTTCTTAGCGGAAGTTAGCCGACTTTAGCGCCCTGTCTATGTTACGGTTCTTTCTGTCATCCCATTCACTGTTGATGAGTTGAGCGACAAACTGGTCGAGGGTTAATGTTTCCTTTAATGGGTTCTCAAGGCTGGTTTTAAAGGCATCGTGCATGCCAAAGAGGCTGAGTTGCCGCATTTTTTCTAAAGTTTTCTGATTCATTTTTTGTGTTTTTAAGTTAATAAATATGGTTAATGATTTTAATTACAGGTAATATTCTTTTCCTCTGATATTATCATGAACTGGAATATCGTTTTGCTCCACTTCGGGTAGAAGTTTGTCCAAGCGCTTCACGTTCAATCTCTTCATATTGTTGTCTGCGGCTGTATCCTCGACCCACAAAGGGAGTATTGTTGTGTAACTCCAATCCCGTGCGAATGGCAGCGTTTAAACTCTCAATATCATAAAATACTCTGATGTCAAATTTGGTGTAAATGTTCTTGTAAATCAGCTTTATTGTCCCTTCAACCAAAGATTTATCCTTTGGCTTATAGGCTCTTGCCGGAATAACAGTAGTAGCATAATGTTCTGCAAAATTGGCAAAGTCGGGATTGATAATGGCTTTATATTTACTGCCTTTGGTTATCGCAGATTTAAGATTGTCGGGCACAATGGCATGGGGAACGCCGGCAAAATAATGTAACGCATTTTCACACACACGGATCAAATCTTCTTTCTTTTGGCTGTAAACGGCTTCCACGTAGGTAAGTTGGCTACATCCCAAAATGGCTACAAATACTTCTACCGATACACGAGTTCCATCAATATCAGTTTAACCCAAATTACGCATTAGAAATTGGAACACAAAATTAGTAGATTTTTTCTAATGCGTAATTTGGGTTAAAGATATTCTTTCTCTGTTTTCAGGGGGTCAATTTAAATCGGCGAGAAGGGGTCAGTTTGGATTGGCCAAAGGGGGGCAATGGACTGCGGATTTTCCATGTGAGTATGATTGTTCTTTTAAAAGAGGCTGGAATATAATGTATTTTGTTGAAAGAAATAAAGATGACTTAATAATAACTCAAAAACCGTTAGACGTGAATCTCAGATGGTTTTATGATGATTGGGCAAGATAGATTCAGAAGGGGACTATAGATTAAAGAATTGACATTAAACAAATAGAGACGTTGCATGCAACGTCTCTACAGTTTTTGAAATTTAACGGTTTACACCGCACATCCCCCACCTTTATATTCCTCTACAATGCTTTTCACATCGTCTGTGGCAAGACGTCCGTAAACTTTTTCGCCTACGAGCACAACGGGAGCGAGTCCACATGCGCCTACGCAACGCAATGACGCTAATGAGAACAAGCCGTCAGCACCGGTTTCGCCTACACCGAGTTTTAATAAATGCTTGAACTCATCGAGGATACGTTCAGCACCGCGCACGTAGCAAGCAGTTCCCATACAGATAGATACGGGGAAACGTCCTTTCGGAATCATGGTAAAGAAAGAGTAGAATGATACTACACCATACACTTTCGCAGTGGAAATTTTTAATTCGTGGGCAACTACTTCTTGCACCTCCGCCGGAAGGTATCCTAAATAATCTTGCGTTTTGTGCAACACATTAATCAACTCACCCGGCTCGTTGTTGAACGATTTGCAAATTTCTTCGATTTTCGTTCTTGTTTTTTGACTGATTTCTATTTTAACTGACATAATTTTTAAAATTTTTGCAGGGGCGCAAAATCTTGCGCCCCTACGGGGATTAATCTAATTTTACTTCAATAACTTTCGCTTTGTCGAAATAATGCGTATGTAACAATTCGTGTGATTTGTGTCCGCACGGTTCACCCAAAAATTCTTTGTAAATAGCTTGAATCGATGGGTTCTCGTGAGATTTACGAATCGGCATGTTGCGGTCAGCTTCATAAATGGCTTCCCAGCGGGCTTTAATGATTTCGCTATTACCGTGGTGCAACGGTTGTCCACCACCATCAATACAACCACCCGGACACGCCATTACTTCAATCGCATGGAATTGAGATTTTCCTTCTTTAATCTCGTTCAACAATTTACGCGCATTGCTCAATCCATGTGCAATACCGATGTTGAGTTTAAAGCCGTCCACATCAATCGTAGCTGAACGAACGCCTTCTAATCCACGGAGTTCTGTAAATTCAAGTTTCGGAAGCGGCTTTTTCGTAAGTACCTCATAAACAGTTCTAACAGCAGCTTCGATAACGCCACCGGTAGTTCCGAAAATTACCGCAGCACCGGTAGATTCACCCAACGGAGAATCGAAAGGTGCATCTTCCAACGATTTAAAGTCAATATTTGCTTGTTTAATTAATGCAGCCAATTCTCTTGTTGAAATAGAATAATCTACATCCGGATTTCCATCTACTTTAAACTCATCGCGAGCGCATTCATATTTTTTCGCTAAACAAGGCATTACGGAAACTACTACCATATCTTCGCGTTTCACGCCAATTTTATCGGCGAAATAAGATTTGGCAATGGAGCCAAACATTTGTTGCGGAGATTTTGCAGTTGACGGAATATCTTTTAATTCAGGGAAATGATACTCAAAGAAATTTACCCATGCCGGACAGCAAGAAGATAACAATGGAAGCTTCACACTTTTATCTCCATTCAAATGGCGGGTTAATTTGTCAATAAGCTCTGTGCCTTCTTCCATAATGGTTAAGTCGGCGCTCCAATCGGTATCGAATACATAGTTGAAGCCAAGCGCTTTTAAAGCGGCGGTTAACTTGCCGGTAACAATGGTGCCGGGTTTCATGCCAAACTCTTCGCCAAGTGCAACGCGCACTGCCGGAGCTACTTGTACCACTACGGTTTTCTTTCCATCGGCAATAGCGCGAATAACCTTCGGAGTGTGATCCATTTCTACCAATGCGCCTACCGGACAAACGGCCACGCACTGTCCGCAGAACGTACAAGGCGAGTTAGCCAATGTTTGGTTGAAAGCCGTAGAAACTACTGCCGGGAACCCGCGCTCAATAGCGTTAAGTGCACCTACGGTTTGAAGTTCGTTACACATCGTTTCGCAACGACGGCACATTACGCATTTGTTCATGTCGCGTATAATAGAGGGCGACACTTCTAATTGGTAAGATGATTGCTCGCCTTGGAACGGGATTTCGCGCACCCCAAAACGGGCTGCCAAATCTTGCAATTGGCAATGACAGCTTTTTGCACACACCAAACAATCTGCCGGGTGGTCGCTCAAAAGCAACTCCAACACCGTTCTGCGCGCATTTAATACGCGTATTGAGTTGGTTTTTACTATCATTCCTTCAGTACATTCCGTAACGCAAGCGGGCGCCAAGTTACGTCTGCCTTCCACTTCTACCACACAAATACGGCAGCCGCCCGGTTTATTATGAATATCCAAGTCTTTTAATTCAAAATGACACAGCGTAGGAATATCAATTCCAATTTTGTGAGCCGCTTCTAATATCGTTGAACCTTTGGGTACCGATACTTCTTTATTATCTATGATTAATTTTATTTTGTCCATATTGTACGTCTATTTATTTGATTAATATTGCATTAAACTTACATTTTTCGATACAAGCGCCACATTTGATACAGTCGGCTTGATTGATTTCGTGCGGCATTTTCTTTTCGCCTTTAATTGCATTTACCGGACACACGCGAACACATGCTCCGCAACCGATACAAAGATCCGGTTCAATTATGTAGCTCTTCAATGCTTTACATTGACCGGCGGGACATTTTTTCTCCATTACGTGGGCTAAGTACTCATCCCAAAAGTTATCAATGGTAGATAAAACAGGGTTTGGAGAGGTTTGACCCAACCCGCAAAGCGATGTATCTTTAATTACTTTGCTTAAGCTTTTCAATATGTCAAGATCTTCCATTGTACCTTTACCTTCGGTAATTTTCTCTAATAATTCATACAAGCGTTTGTTTCCGATGCGACAAGGCGTACACTTTCCGCAAGATTCTTCTACGGTGAACTCCAAATAAAATTTAGAAACGGCAACCATACAATCATCTTCATCCATTACAATCATACCGCCCGATCCCATCATAGAGCCGGCTTCAATCAAGTTGTCATAATCAATAGGCGTATCTAAGAATTTCTCGGTTAAGCAACCGCCCGAAGGACCACCGGTTTGCATCGCTTTGAATTTTTTGCCGTCTTTAATACCGCCGCCAATTTCGTAAACTACTTCGCGAAGCGTGATACCCATAGGCACTTCTATCAACCCTACGTTATTAATTTTTCCGGCTAATGCAAATACTTTAGTACCTTTCGATTTTTCGGTTCCGATAGAGCTAAACCATTCCCAACCTTTAAGAATAATTACGGGAATGTTAGCATACGTTTCCACGTTATTTACGTTGGTAGGCATTTTCAAATAACCTTCCTGTGCAGGAAATGGCGGTTTGAAAGTAGGTTCGCCGCGTTCGCCTTCCATAGAATGGATCAGTGCGGTTTCTTCGCCGCAAACGAATGCTCCGGCGCCGTAACGCAACTCTATGTCGAAACTGAAATCCGAACCGAAAATATTTTTACCGAGTAATCCGGTTTCTTCAGCTTGTTTAATAGCGATTAATAAACGTTCAATGGCTAAAGGATATTCAGCACGAATATAGATCAACCCTTTATTTGCACCAATACAAAATCCGTTGATTGCCATGGCTTCCAAAACGGAATGTGGGTCGCCTTCCAAGATGGACCGATCCATAAATGCGCCTGGATCGCCCTCGTCGGCATTACACACTACGTATTTTTGGTCTGCATGATTTTTAGCTGCAATTTCCCATTTTAATCCTGTGGGGAAGCCGCCGCCGCCACGACCGCGAAGTCCCGATTTCTTAATTACATCAATAGTAGCTAAAGGATTATTGATTTCTAAAACAGAAGCTAAAGCTGCGTATCCATCACGAGCGATATATTCGTTAATATTTTCAGGATCAATGAATCCGCAGTTACGTAATGCGATACGTAACTGTTTTTTGTAGAATTCCATGTGTTTTGAATCCGCAACGTGTTCTTTATTTTCCGGATCTGTGTACAACAAACGATTTACTTTTCTACCTTTTATGATGTGCTCTTCAACAAGTTCGCGACAATCTTCCGGCTTCACTCTCACGTAAAACGTGTTATCGGGAAGCATTTTCACGATAGGACCTTGTTCGCAAAAACCGAAACAGCCGGTGATTACCACCTGAACTTCGTTTTGCAATCCTTTTTCTTCAATAATTTGAGCTAAGTTTTTTTTAATTTGATCACTTTGCGAAGCGAAACAGCCGGTTCCGCCGCAAACTAACATGTGATATTTATAATTTGCCATAATGATAGGATGATTTTATTGTTCAACTTTTTCGTAATTTACGGGAATAACGCCGTCTAACATTTCGTTTCCGACTAAATATTTATCCACAAGTTCCTCTGCTTTTTGCGGAGTGATGTAGCCGAACACCACAGGATCTTGCCCGGGCTTGGTAACCTCTACGGTAGGTTCTGCGTAGCAATAACCCATACAGCCGGTTTGTGTAACCACGACAGGAATATGTCGTTTGTTAGACTCGTTAATGATTGTTTCCATTACCTGCTTGGCGCCGGAAGCAATGCCGCAAGTAGCCATAGCCACTTTCACCTGAATTAAACTTTCAGTGTTTTCGCCTTGTTCGCGAAGTTTGAGATTGGATTGAAGTGCTTCTCTTTTTTTCTTCAAATCCGCTAACGATTTAATTTTTTCCATTTCGAATTTGTTGTTATTATGATGATTAATATAATGTTAGTTTGTTTTTTTATAAAGCGTAAGCCCTTTTTTTAAAGGTTGCGAATTTATATAAAATATTGATATAAAAATGCACGAAAAGCGAAAGGCTAAATAATTTCCTCTAACTTCTTTAAGATCTTATACAAAAGCTCTTTAACTTCACTTTGCTCCTCCGGTTTCATTCGTTCTCTTTTGGTTTGATGCTTTACTTTCATCAATCCCAGATTAAACTCTACCGAACATTCTGTGGAAACTTTCTGCAAATCATTAAACAGTAAATCATTTAGTAAAGCTCCCGACTTTACAAGTAATGTTTTGTGCTTGGCTTCATCAGTTGTTTGGGTAATGTTAGTGAGCGTGCGAGACAATTCACGAAATTTTGTAAACGCTTCAATGATATCCAAAGTAGCATCTGTCGCTTTTGGGCTTTTTAGGATGGTTGCCAGCATATAGAGACCTTGTTCGGTAAAAACTTTGGGCAAAGCTCTTGTTTTTTTTAGTTTTGCGGTCAAAAAATTTGACCGCAAAGTTGCAAGTTCCTGTTTTTCAACTTCAAAAATAAACCCTTCTGGGAATTTTCTAGGATTATTTCTTACTGCTTGGTTAATTTCTTTTGTTTCTACCCCATAAATTTCGGCAACATCATAATCAATAATTACGGGAATGCCGCGCAGGGTAATGATTTTTTCTTCTACAGAGTTGAATTTTAGTATATCCATGATAGTATTTTTTAGTCGTGCAAATATACGTTTTGGAAAGGCGTTTGTCAAGAGGGAAGATGTTTTTTGAAAAGTCAATTTTAATGTGGAGTTGAACAAATGACAGACTGCATATTAGGAACGCCTAATAAACGTGCTTGCACATCCCTAACTTTTCTTTAAAAATTTACGCTACTTTCAAAATTATGCGATTTTATTATTTTTGCCGAAAATATCAACACTTTACTTAATGAAAAAAATCCTCGGAATCGGAAATGCCTTAGTAGACATACTCGTTGAAGTACACGACGAATCATTATTAAAAAAATTCGGCTTAAAAAAAGGAGGCATGGAGATGATCAATGTCGACCTGAAAAACGAAATCCACAGAGAAATCCACGGATTAAAACAAACGGTGGTTTCGGGAGGCTCTACCTCAAATACCATTTACGGATTGGCGCAGTTGGGTGCTCCAACAGGTTATATTGGAAAGATAGGGGAGGACGATATGGGATGTTTTTTCCAAAAAGATATGGAAAAAGCAGGAGTTGCTACACACCTTCTTCATTCGGAAATTGATACGGGAATTGCCACCACCTTTATTACCAAAGACGGTGAACGTACTTTTGCCACTTACCTTGGCGCTGCCGCCACCCAAACACCCGATGATTTGCACGAACGCATATTTTCTTTGTATGACATCATTCATGTGGAAGGGTATTTGATTTTTAATAAGGATTTAATTCTAAGTATCTGCAAGTTGGCAAAAAAATGCGGACTGCAAATCTCCATGGATATGGCAAGCTATAATTTGGTAGAGGTGATGCATCCTTTGGTAGAAGAACTACTTCGCGATTACGTGGACATCATTTTTGCAAATGAAGAAGAAGCATTTGCATTTACCGGAAAAAAAGAACACGAAGCGTTGGAGATTTTATCTACCTACTGTTCTGTTTCCGTAGTAAAATTGGGCGCGCATGGTTCGTTGGCGCGCGTAAACGGAGAAACTACGGTAATTCCTGCTGCAAAAGCGCAGTGCAAAGATTCTACCGGCGCAGGAGATATTTACGCCGCAGGATTTTTATATGGTTTAATAAACGACTATACTGTTGCCGATGCCGGCGCATTAGCTTCAAAACTAAGTGCAAGGTGCATAGAAACCATCGGTGCAAGGATCATGCAGAGTAATGCGGTATGCGGTATGAGGTATGAGGTATGAGGTGTGCGGTGGAGAAGTAATGAGATTTTGAGAGCTTTATATGTTTTTCCAAAAATTAGCGTTATATGATTTGTAACGAATTTTAACCTATGAACACCGCACACCGCATACCGCACACCACTTTCTGCCTCCTACTTTCTGTTTTCCTCCTCATCTCGCCTCCCGCTTATGCTCAAAAAAAGCAAAAAAAATCCGCAAAGCAACCGGTTAAACAGACGGAGATTACTGCCGATGAGCGCAAGCAATCCGTTATTTTTGCCGATGGACTTCGGGAGTTTTATTCACAGAATTATTCCGGCGCTACAAAATCGTTTCAAGAGGTGGTCAAACAAAACCCGAAAAATGATGCTGCTTATTATTTGCTCTACAAAATAGCTGCAGAACAGCAAGATTATCTGTTGGCTTCTCATTACTTAAAAGAAGCTATTAAATTAGATAAGAAAAATGAGTGGTATCAAATTGATTTGGCGGAGGTTTACGAAAAATTGGGCGATTATGCAAGCGCCGTGAAAATTTGGGAAGATATTTGCAAAGTCAAATATAATAATGAGTATTATTTAATGTCGCTGGCAAACAGTTATGCACACTTAGGTAAATTGCAAGAAGTCATAAAAGTATATGATAGAATAGAAAGTATTGTGGGGAAAAATGATGCGATTACCGAAGTAAAAAAAAATATATGGCTCTATTTGAATGACGTAAAAAATGCCGTGCGGGAATATGAAAAACTGTTAGAGCTTTATCCTCATGAGATTGAATATTATATCATTGCAGGAGAAATCTATTTGTCGAACAACATGCCGGATAAAGCGTTCCCTTTTTTTCGGGAAGCTATGCAAATAGATGCACAAAATCCTGTCTTGAATTTGATGTTATCGAACTATTACGAGATAACCAAAAAGCCGGAAGAAAGTTTTGAGGCGTTACTAAGGGCTTTTTCGAGTAAAGAGTTGGAAATTGAAGAGAAAATTCCGATTCTGAAAACCTATTTGGCTAATGCTTTTCGTTTGCAAACTCCTGAGATTTTGGAAAAAACAAAAAAATTAGCATTAACTACCGCTGAAGCGCACCCTTACGATTTGGAAGGCTGGACTGCCGTGGCGAAACTCAACGCATTAGAAAATAATTTTCCGGCAGCTAAGTTATTCTATGAGATATGTATAGAGTTAGATGAAACGCAATTCTCCGTTTGGGAAGATTATTTATATGTTTTATCAAAATTGGAAGATTATCAGACCATTGTTGCAAATGAAAAACTGATAGAAGAATATTTTCCCACTCATGCTACCATTCAATACGGATTGGCGTTGGCTTTGTACAAAGAAAAACAGTTTGAAGGTGCGCTAAGAGCTGCTAAACAAGCGTTATCGTTCACATTTGAAAATAGTTTTGTGGCAGATTTGAATCTATTATTGGGCGACATTGCGATTGAGTTAGGGCAAAAAGAAGAAGCGGTAAAATATTGGAAAACTGCGCAACGGCGTGGCATCAGCTCTCCTGAACTGCAAAATAAAATAGAGGCAAATCAATAGCGCTATGAAACGACTTTTTATTGCGGTAGACATTGAGTTGTCGAACGAATTTCAGACTTTAACCCGGCAACTACAAGCCGATTTAAGAGGCGATGATATTGTGTGGGTAAAAAGCGGATTACAACATCTTACTTTGCGTTTTCTCGGCGAAACACCCGATGCAAAAATTGAGCCCATTGCAAACATTTTGTCTTCTATTGCTAATTCGACACAATGCTTTGATTTACAGTTAGATAAAATGGGCGTTTTTGGCAGTAAATACGCGCCTGCTGTCTTGTGGTATGGCTTTTCAGAGTTTTCATTATTCAAAAAACTGTTTGAAAATTTGGAAAAAGAATTGCTACATATCGGTTTTCAAGAAAACTATGGTAATTTTGTGCCTCATATTACGATAGGAAGAATAAAAAAAGCGGATCATAAAAAACGTTTTTGGGAAACTATTGAAAAACGGCAACCTCATTTTGCTCAAACTATACCTATTCATCGCCTCAAACTCATACAAAGCAAGCTCACCAACGAAGGACCGATTTATAAAACACTTTTTGATTTTGGATTGAAAGCCTGAATTCCGTTGAAAAAAATATTTTTTAATACTGTTAAACCTCCAACTTATGAAAATTACCAGCCCATTAACCCGCGTAAACCTACCTGCTGCTAAACTTTTTGAATTGGCGAGTAATTGTCAAAATTTAGCGCGTTACATGCCCGAACAGGTGAAAGATTTCAGCGCCACTGAAGAATCGTGCACTTTTACGATAGAAAATATTGCCAAAGTTACGCTGAAAATATTAGAAAAAATACCTTTCACTTATATTCGTTATACAGCTGAAAATGACAGGAATATTCCGCTTTTTTTAGAACTAAAACTGAATTCCGTTTCTGAAAACGAAACCGATGTGGAAGCAGAAATAGATATTGATGTACCTATATTCTTGAAACCGATGCTGCAAAAACCGCTAAAACGTTTTGTAGAAGCATTATCCGAAAAAATTAAAATTGACGCTGAAAAAAACGAATTATGAACCATAGTATTCGCACCGAAAACTTAGTAAAAATCTATAAGCATCGCACGGTGGTTAACGAAGCTTCTTTTGATGTAAAACAAGGGGAAATTGTGGGTTTGCTCGGACCCAACGGCGCAGGAAAAACCACCTCTTTCTACATGATTGTGGGGATCATTAAGCCGTTTTCAGGCAAGATTTTTTTAGATGATAGAGATATAACGAGATTGCCCATGTACAAACGCGCACAAATGGGCATCTCTTACCTGCCGCAGGAAGCTTCGGTTTTTCGTCAACTTACTGTGGAAGACAATATCCGTGCTATTTTGCAATTTACCAACATGAGCAAAGAGGAGCAAAACGACAAATTGGAAACTCTAATTCAAGAGTTTAATATTCAAAAAGTGCGGAAAAATTTAGGGCAAAACCTTTCAGGCGGCGAGCGCAGGCGTTGCGAAATTGCACGCTGTTTGGCATCTAATCCTAAATTTATTTTGTTAGATGAGCCTTTTGCCGGCGTGGATCCCATTGCCGTAGAAGACATTCAAAACATTGTTTGGAAGCTGAAAGAGAAGAACATAGGCATCTTAATTACAGACCATAACGTGCACGAAACGCTGTCTATCACCGATCGCGCTTATTTACTTTTCGAGGGGCGCATCATCAAAACCGGCACTGCCGAAGATCTTGCGGCTGATGAGTACGTGAGAACTGTTTATCTTGGGAAGAATTTTGAGTTAAGGCGTTAAAATATATTTTCGCCGCCATGATTTCAATTCATAAACTTTCAGTTAATTTCACAGGCGATTTTTTATTTAAAGACGTCTCTTTTGTGGTAGGCGACCGCGATCGTATCGGTTTAGTGGGGAAAAACGGCGCAGGAAAATCAACATTGCTTAAAGTTATTCATAAAGAAATGGAGCCGGAATCGGGCGCTATGGTGGTTACTGCCGGTTTTAAAACCGGTTATTTGCCGCAAGAGATGTCAAATAATTTTATGCGTAGCGTTTGGGAAGAAACAGTAGCTGCTTTTGTGGAGCAGAAGCAACTGGAAAAGCAAATTACACAGATTACAGAACAACTTTCAGTACGCGAAGATTATGAATCGGAAGAATATCATAAATTGGCGCAACAACTTTCAGACTTTACGGAACGTTTTCACATTCTCGGCGGTAGTACGATGGATGCCGATGCGGAAAAAGTGTTATTGGGCTTGGGGTTTAAATCAACTGATTTTGAACGCCCGCTGAACGAGTTTAGCTCCGGCTGGCAAATGCGCGTGGCGCTTGCCAAAATCCTGCTCCAAAAACCGGAAATTATTCTGTTGGATGAGCCGACCAACCACTTGGATATTGAGTCTATACAATGGTTGGAAGAGTATTTGGCAAATTATGAAGGCGCTTTGATTATGGTATCGCACGACCGCGCTTTTTTAGATCGCGTAACCAATCGCACGATTGAAATTACGTTGGGAAATATTCAAGATTATAAATGCAGCTACTCCGAATATGTGGAACAACGGTTTGAACGCATTGAAACCCAGCAAGCCGCATTCGAAAACCAACAAAAAGAGATTGCACAAATTGAGCGTTTTGTAGAACGTTTTCGCTATAAAGCTTCCAAAGCCAAGCAGGTGCAAAGTAGATTGAAGTTGTTGGATAAGATGGATAAAGTAATGGTGGATGAGATAGATGACAGCGCCATCTCTTTTAAATTTCCACCTGCGCCACATTCCGGAAAAGTAACGGTGGAAGCAAAGCAGCTTTCGTTAGGATACGGTTCTTTTAATGTGTTGAATGACATTGACATGCACTTGGAGCGTGGTGAGCGCGTAGCTTTCGTAGGAAGAAACGGCGAAGGAAAATCCACTTTTGTGAAAAGTATTGTGGGTGAACTTGCTCCGCAGTACGGTTCCATGCAATTAGGACATCAAGTGGTAATTGGTTATTATGCACAAAATCAAGCGTTGCTACTAAATCCGAATAAAACTGTTTTTGAAACTATTGATGAGGTTGCCGTGGGAGACATTCGTCCGAAAATCAGAACTATTTTGGGAAGATTTTTGTTTTCTACAGAAGATACCGAGAAAAAAGTAGCAGTACTTTCCGGCGGCGAAAAGTCGCGCTTAGCGTTGGCAAAATTATTACTGTCGCCTTTTAATCTGCTTATTTTAGATGAGCCGACCAATCACTTGGATATGGCATCGAAGGATGTGTTGAAAAATGCGTTGTTGCATTATACGGGAAGTTTGGTTATTGTTTCGCACGACCGCGATTTTTTATCCGGTTTATGTGAAAAGATTTTTGAATTTAAAGACAAAAAAATAAAAACCTACATCGGCGATGTTTACGATTTTTTGGAAAAGAAGAAATTAGATTCTCTAAACGAATTGCAACGCAAACTGAATCTTGGGGTAGGGGAGGAGAAAGCCACTTCTGCAAACAAAGAAAACTATCTGCTTAAAAAAGAGCAAGAAGCGCAACAACGCAAAGTTCAAAACCAACTAAAAAAAATAGAAACAGAGATTGAAAACGACCAAAAAGAGTTGCATCAAATTGAAATGAAGTTGGCGCTACCCGAACAATATGCCAAAGAAATTGAGGATGGTTCGTTATATGCGGAATATGAGAAATTGAAAAATAGCATTGCATCCAGAGAAGAAAAATGGATGGAGCTGCAAGAATCTTAAATTTTATAATTAAATAAAATCTGTGTCTATCCGTTTAATCTGTGTCATCTGTGTGCCATGCTCAAATACCTAATCGAAAAAGAATTCAAACTAATCAAAAGAAATAGAATCCTCCCGATCATTATCTTCGTGATGCCGGTTGTTTTTCTATTGCTCCTGCCTTTTGCCGCCGATTTTGAAGTGAAAAACATTCGTTTGGTTGTAGTGGATAACGATCACTCTGGTTACTCTAAACGTTTTATAGAAAAAATCGGTTCTTCAAAATATTATCACATCGTGGCGAGCGAAAATAGCTACAACGATGCTATGAGAAACCGGATTGAACGCGGTAATGCAGATGCCATATTAGAGATTCCTCAACATTTTGAGCGCGATTTGGTGAAGCAAAAAAAATCAACCATACTCATTTCCGCCAACGCAGTGGATGGCATGAAAGGGTTGATGGGAACCGCCTATTTAGCTTCCGTTGCCATGGATTTTTCCAAGAATATTTCCATGGAATTGGCTGCTTTTAATGATGTGGCACCCCAACAAACCATACAAGTTACCAACCGTGCGCTGTTCAATCCCATGATGAACTACAAAGCCTACATGGTTCCTGCTATTATGATGATGCTCATTGTGTTAATGTGCGGCGCCATGCCGGCGGTCAACATTGTAATGGAAAAAGAAACCGGCACCATTGAACAAATGAATGTTACACCGGTAAAAAAGTTCTATTTCATCTTGGCAAAAATCATTCCTTTTTGGGTTATTGGCTTTATTGTATTGACTTTAGGCTTTATTATTGCCTATCTTGTGTATGGCTTAATTCCTGTAGGAAGTTTGGGCACACTCTATTTGGCAGCAGCAGTTTTCATACTCACTATGTCGGGCATTGGATTGGTAATCTCCAATAAGTCAGATACTATGCAACAAGCACTGATGATTGCCATGTTTTTCTTGGTAGTATTTATCTTAATGAGCGGGCTGCTCACACCCATTGCTTCCATGCCGCGCTGGGCACAGTTGCTAACGTATGCAAATCCGTTGCGTTATTATGCAGAAATTATGCGCTTTGTATATCTAAAAGGATGCACAATCTCTGATATATTGCCACAATTAAGTTCATTGCTTATTTTTGCCGTTGCCGCAAACTTTTGGGCGATGGTTAGCTACAAAAAACAAAGCTAATCTGCGTTCATCTATTAAATCTGCGTCATCTGCGTGCTTTAAGACTTTGCCCCCACAAAGAAATCCTCTTTATCATCAAAAAGAATATTAAACGTAGTTAAACTCCCATAACAACGCGTAATATATTGTTGCAAATTTACTTTCTCTTCATCACTTAAAGTATTGTGACTATTAATGTTTTGCTCTAAAACCCGAAGCCTGTCGCGCAACATTACAATTTTGTGAAAGAAAGTATCCATTGGAATCTCTTTGGGTTTCAAGTCTTTATTTCCGGGTTGAAGAATCATAACACCGCCGTCCCACTTTTTCCCCAAATCCACTTTATAATGTAAACCGTTAAATCTGTCCAACACGTATTTCAGCATAAATTCTATCTCTTTCACATTAATTTTGGGTCTTTGATCTTCTTCTTGCTCATTTTCTTCTATAACATCAAAATTAACGCTCATTTTAGAGAATTCCAACTCGCCTCCCCTCACAAAAATAACTTTGTAAGTAAGCGGATTGTTTTTACTGATGATGCCTTCGCCATATTTTTCATGGCTGATTCTGGTGCCTACGGTTAGTTCTTTTTCCATGTTTTACAATAAAATAAGTTTGTTAAAAAGTGATGGCAAAAATAGTTGAAAAAATCAATTTGGGGATTATGTTTTTTGGAGACTTTTATATTGCTTGTATGTGCTTGGGGGATTTTGTGTTAATTTGCGGTTGGTATATGAAAGTTGCGTTTTACGTGTTATATGCAATGGCGGGATATATGTGCGGTCTTGACAATGAAAAGTGAAATTGAACGTTAAAAAAAATATAAAAGTTACGCCCGACACGAATGTCAACTCAATAAATTTTTATATGCAACGTATATTGATATTAAACTTGGTATATGAGATGTTAATTAATAAAAACATACATTATGGACGGAAATGAAACATTTTCAATAACATTCAGTCGGCAAGATGTCGACTGGGGAAGAGGGGCTATAAAAAACTATCGAATAAGTGGTATTATGAATGTCAGTGCATGTCTTACAGCAAATCCAAAACAGCGATTTTTTTCTATAACATTAAAAAAACATTATGCGTCACAAACTAAAATTCAAGAAGCACAACAAAGCTAAAAATGCCAAAAACACGCTTCTCTCCGAAAAACTTATTTATACAGGTACTTCGGAGTACAACACTTCTATGCAGCTAATCCAATATGACGAAACGCATATTGAGGTTTTCGGCTTGAAATCGGTAGAAGAATTATCAGTAAAGCGCAATGAAAACAGTGTTTGTTGGCTCAATATTAGTGGTTTGTCCGATACTAAATTAATTTCCGACATCGGGCATTATTTTTCCTTACATATCCTCGAAATGCAAGATATTTTGAACAACGACCATATCCCAAAAATTGAGGAATACGAAGATAATAATAACATTCTATTGATTTTGAAAGCATTATCTATAGATGAAAATCAAGAATTACACAAAGAACAGCTCGCTTTCGTGTTGGGCAACAATTTTTTGCTGACTTTTCAAGAAACCGATACCCCATATTTCGACGACATCAAAAAAGCCTTGCACGAAACCAACTCAAAGCTGTGGAAAAAGTCGCCCGACTACCTTGCGTTATTGCTTTTGCACAAGATCTGCGACAATTATACTGCACTGATAGACTGCGTGGAATACGATTTGGAAGAATTGGAAACCGAATTAATGGACGTGAATAAAAACCAAGTGGACATCAGCCAACAAATACAACTTTTGCGGATAAAATACCTGTTGCTAAAAAAAACGGTACAGCCACTCAAAGAAAGCTTTGCCTTTTTTTTGCGTAGCGACAGTGACCTGTTGAACGAAAAAAACATTGCTTATTTTAACGATGTACACGACCATTTGTTAATGGCAGTACAGAAAATCGACGTGTGTCGCGAAGTCATTACTTCTTTGCTCGACCTTTATTTAGCAAAAAACGATTTGAAAATGAATAATATAATGAAACAACTGACCGTGATCGGCAGTATTTTCATACCACTCACTTTCGTAGCCGGTTTGTGGGGAATGAATTTTCGTAATATGCCTGAACTTGAATTGGAATATGGTTATTATCTTGCTTGGGGATTAATGATTTTTATCGGTGTGGGTGGGTGGCTCTATTTTAAATTCAAAAAATGGTATTAACCTCAGTTCGTCATAACGCATTGATAAAGAATAAATTAAATCATTAAAAAGCCTTTGTCGCAGTAGAAATGGTGTACATTTGTATCACGAAACACACAAATATTTATACGCATTTTGTATATCAATTTGACAAAAACAGAATAGTAGCACTCAAAATATCTGATAAATAGGATGATATCAAAGTTATGATTAACAACAATCTAAATGGATGGAAATTTTGAATTTCAATTGAAGGGGAACTTTCGTCTATTTATGCGTTGTAGGCAATGGCGGACAGTGTGACGGGTATCTCGAAAAAACAAACCAAAAATGATTACAAAATGAAAGCTAATAGTTAATCATTAAAAATTTACATTGTGAAAAGAATTTATTTAATCTTATTACTCCTACCAATAATTGGATTAGGAAGTTGTGTTAAACAGAAAAATTGTGATTGCGGTTTGACAGGAATATTTGAATATTCAAATGAGAAAATTGATTTATCAGTTATGGGATTGTGGTCTCAGGATAAATCTGACTTACACGCAATTTTTACCGGAGAGAATGGTATATGCTTTATAAAAGGTACTATACCAAAGGAGTATAAACAAAAAGAACCTATTGCTGTATCGGTATGTTTGGAAGAATATGACGGTATCAGATTGGCAGATGCAAGTTGTGTGTATCCATGCAAGTTAAAATGTATTGAAAAGGAAAATTAAAAAGAGTGCATTCTCGTTGTAGTGCGTCGTCTATACAATGAAAAGTGGAACTAAACGTTAAAAAAATTACCTAAAAAGCTGCGCCCGACACGAATTAGGGATTAAAAAATGAAAAAACATCAAATTATTATCGGTTTGTTAATCTGTTTTGGATTGACATTTATTTTTTCTTCCTGCGATAAAGAGACTTATGTACACTATATGGTTGAGGGAAGAGTTATTGATAAAAATACGAAAGAACCTATTAAAAGCATTCTGCTTTCTTTTAATGAGTATAATTTACCCAATCCGGAAGATAGACCGAAAATACCAAAAAAGTCGCCTGTTGAGTACGACGGTTGGTCATATACAGATGGCGAATTTCGTGTTATAAGTAAAGTACGTCTTCCATTAGCTTATATAAATCCATTAGTTTATATTTATGATTATTACGGTATTGGATACAAAGACACAACTATTTCGGTAGATTTTTCAAATGTACCTTTATCGGGAAGCCCATCCAAAAACTATAAAGGCGATTATGTCTTAAACATAGGAGATATTGAGTTGGGAAAAATAAAATAAAAAAATGTCTAACTTAAATTATTACATTATGAAAAAAACATTAATTTTAGCAATTATTTTTATTGCTACTTGTACTGTCTCTTTGGCGCAGCCAAGAGCCATAGGAGGTCGTTTGGGATGGGGAGCAGGCGTTTCATATCAACATGGACTTGGTGATAAGAATATGCTTCAAGTGGATTTGGATGTCTCTCGTTTCAATATGGGAATTCAAGCAACGGCAACCTACAACTGGATTTTCCCTTTTAATTCATGGAAAGGTGCTGGCTCGTGGAATTGGTACGCCGGAGTAGGAGGTGGAGTTGGTATGTATTGGCCGGATTGGTGGAGATACCCTACTAATCATCAAGTAAAAATAGACGATAGATCAGCCAAATTATTTGTAGGTTTTGCTGGAGCAACTGGAATGATTGGTGTAGAGTATAACTTTAAATTTCCCCTTCAACTGTCACTTGACTGGTGTCCACTTATTGGACCATCATTTTATAAAGGTGGCGTTGGATTTAATCTGCTTGGGGTATTTGGTGGTGGTTTAGGAATTCGTTATAAATTTTAAAACGTTAGTGAATTTTTAGTTGTAAATCAGCATTGGAACAAAATACAATGCTGATTTTTTGTATAAAAAGGTAGTGATAGGTTAGTAGCAGTCGCTTTGCCCTGTTTTCAATGTCATGCTCACAAATTTGCATCGCATTGAAAACCGCACGGTAAAAAAATGACAGCAAATCCTCCGCAGGCATATTGTGCAAAAAAATGTAATAGGTATCGCGTCATATTTGCCGCAATTATTTGTACACTCGTTCCAGAAAATATTTGAGGCTCGTTCTGAAAATAGCGTAATTTTGAAAGAAACGGCTGAAAATGAAAGAGATTTAGCTTTTCCGAAAAATAAGACGGTCAAAACAGGCAGGCAATGTGTGGCGTATAGAAATAAGTTGAGCAGAAATTCGTTTCGTAAATGCCAGAAACACTTAAAGGCAAAAGTACAAAATGAATTAATGTCAAATTTCGTTTGTGTTAGGAGCAAACGTTAAACTTAAAAAATGAAAAAAATAAATTTAAAATTGTTATTAGTACTAATTTTTAGCCTATTTGCAATTACTTCTTTTTATTCGTGTGATAAACCCGGTGCGAAATTAGCTGGAACTTTTTGGGAAAGTGATGAGCTTGAAGTTAAATATCTAGGTCCTATTTTTCCTTTGCCTGATTTGAATGGTGGATTCGTTGTGCGAGGAAAAATGACAATCTCTTTTGTGGAGCCTCAAGCAGATGTTGTTATAAATAAATTTGAAATCTATGATACTATAAATGATGTCGAGTATTATTCACAGGAACATCTACATCATATAGCGGGCTATACTTATTATGGAAAAACTTTAACATTATTTTTTGACTCAACCGGTTTTTTTGCAGGGCAAACTTGGGTAGGGACAGTAAATAAAAGGACAATGGATTTAAGATTTTTGGGAGAAGAAATCAGACTAAACAGAAGATAAAATGTTCGAACAGTTGGCTAGTAGTTTGCCGCGGGCAGGGTTTGCCTCGCGGGATAAATATTTTGAAAATCAAATGTTTGTTCGCATTTGTCGGTGTGTTGAAACCTCGCCTGCGTGAAGCCGCCACTACGTTAAAATGATTGCAAAAAATGCAACCAACCATCATAATTGTTACTTTGATAGAAAAGCCACTCCCATCACCTCATCAAACATTTTTTCCGAAATCAACCCCAACTCCAACGCAGCCTCCTTCAGCGTCAAATCATTTTTATGCGCATGTTGTGCTATTTTTGCAGCATTACTATAACCAATTACAGAATTTAAGGCGGTAACCAACATTAATGAGTTCTCATAATGTTTTTTAATGTTTTTTAAATTCGGTTCGATGCCAATTACGCAATGATCATTAAAGGAATCCATCGCATCGCTCAATAAATGAATAGATTGTAAAATGTTTTTGGCAATGAGCGGCATAAATACATTTAATTGCAAATGTCCTTGCATGGCGCCGGTAGTAATCGCAACATCGTTGCCAATTACCTGGCAGCATACCATGGTAATTGCTTCACATTGTGTAGGATTTACTTTTCCGGGCATGATAGAGGAACCGGGCTCGTTTTCGGGAAGCAGTAGCTCGCCTAAACCACATCGCGGACCTGAACCTAACAATCGGATGTCATTAGCGATTTTCATGAGTGAGACGGCGAGGCGTTTGAGTGCGCCCGAAAGCTCTACGAAGGCGTCGTGGGAGGCCATGGCTTCGAATTTGTTTTGGGCGGGTGAAAATTCATATAAACTACCCCGTCTCGCTTCGCGAGACACCCCTTCAAAATTTGAAGGGGATTTTTCTTCCGCCTTCCTTCTCCCTTCTATGATGGTAAATTGGTTGATGTAATTTACCACTTTTTCGTCATAACCTTGTGGGGTGTTGATGCCGTTTCCTACGGCGGTTCCGCCAATAGGTAAGGCGGTTATGGGATAAAGTGCGTTTTTAATATTGGTTAAGCCGAATGACAGCTGTGCGGCAAAAGCCGAGAACTCTTCGCCTAAAGTGAGTGGTGTTGCATCCATTAAATGGGTGCGTCCGATTTTTTTAATCGCCACAAACTCTTTTGATTTTTCGGAGAGTGATAATGTAAGTTTTTCCAATGCAGGAAGCAAGCCGGTGCAAGTGGCTTGCAACGCAGCAATGCGCATGGCCGTAGGAAACACATCATTGGTGGATTGCGATTTGTTTACATCGTCGTTGGGCGACAGCGTTACAGGTGGAGTTAAAGTTTTGGCATAATTCGCAATTACCTCATTAAGATTCATGTTGGTTTGTGTGCCGGAACCTGTTTGCCATACCGACAACGGAAATGCGTCGGGGAGTTTGCCGGCTAAGATGTAATCGCAACCTCTTTCAATCGCTTCGCACTTTTCCCTTAGTAGCACGCCGCAGTCATAATTAGCAAAAGCCGCAGATTTTTTTACTACGGCTATTGCATTTATAATTTCCACCGGCATTTTTTCGTTGCCGATTTTAAAGTTGTTTAACGAGCGTTGGGTTTGCGCCCCCCAAGGCGCATTTGCAGGCACTTGAACTTCACCTAAGGTGTCTTTTTCAATTCTGTAGGTGCTCATCTTACTTTATTTCTTCATCTTTTTTTGGGGTTGTTTTGGGTTTTCCAATAGCATCGCGCATATTAGTATCCGATTTCAAATTTTCTAATTTGTAGTAATCCATTACGCCGAAATTACCTGACCTGAAAGCTTCTGCCAACGCCAACGGAACTTCCGCCTCAGCAAGAATTACTTTAGCACGCGCTTCTTGCGCTTTGGCTTTCATTTCCTGTTCGTTTGCCACCGCCATAGCGCGACGCTCTTCTGCCTTTGCCTGCGCAATATTTTTGTCGGCATTTGCCTGATCCATTTGTAAAATGGCGCCTATGTTTTTACCTACGTCCACATCCGCAATGTCAATAGAAAGAATTTCGTAGGCTGTTCCTGAATCCAATCCTTTGGTTAACACTAATTTAGAAATAGAATCCGGGTTTTCTAATACTATTTTATGCGAAGCTGCAGCTCCAATAGCGGAAACAATTCCTTCGCCTACCCTTGCCATAATCGTTTCTTCACCGGCGCCACCCACCAATTGTTTGATGTTGGTACGTACGGTAACACGTGCTTTAGCAATCAATTGAATACCATCTTTTGCCACTGCCGACACCGGAGGGGTATCAATAACTTTCGGAATTACGGAGGTTTGTATCGCTTCTAAAATATTACGACCTGCCAAATCAATGGCGGTTGCTGCTTTAAAATCTAAACTGATATTGGCTTTGTCTGCTGAAATCAAGGCATTTACAACAGGAATTACGCGCCCACCGGCAAGGTAGTGTGCCTCCAATTGGTCGCGGTTGAGTTTAATTCCGGCTTTCGTTCCCGTAATCAATGCATTGACGATAGTACCGGGAGGCACTCTACGCCAGCGCATTAAAATGAGCTGTATAAGCGAAACGCGTACGCCGTTAAGCAATGCATTAAACCACAACCCAAGTGGAACTAACCACAAGAACAAGATTAGCAGGACAATACTTCCGGCAATAATTAAAAATAGGGCTACATTCGGATCAATCATGATGTTATTTTTTAAGTTTGACAATAATTTTACTTCCTTCTATTTTGGCAATGACAACTTGTTGATTTTCATCAATAAAATCATTTTGCGAAAACACTTCTTCGGTAATACCTTCAAAAATGGCTTTTCCGGCGGGCGCCAATCGCGATACGGTTTTTCCTTCCATTCCCACTGTTATATTTTTGTCGAGAACGTTCACCTTACTATCAATTTCCGTTTTCAACATCAAAGGTTTCCATGTTTTATATCTGAAAAAGAATATGGTTCCTACAATAAGAATTATTAAAATAGCTGCAAGCCAAAAGGTTAACATAAAAATCAATTTATGGTGCAAATTAATATAAAAAAACAAGCAATCTTTATCACCATCGTAATATATCTTTCATTATATATTAAAAATCATACTGCAATAACAAATTAACCCGATGTGCATGCCCTTTTTCACCGTTTAAATTTACCCGCTGTCCCCAAAGCAACTCAATACCTGCAGAAGCAAAGTCGAAAAAATTCCAGATGGTATTGATGGCAAGATACTGTCCGTACTTGTAGTACCAAGGTATGTGCGCTTCAAAATAACCGTAATCATCTGCGGGAGTTTCTAATCGTGTAATTCCATATACTACATTGGAATGTACTTTTTTCGTCCAATATTGTTGCAAACCGAGATAACCTCCGTACATCCACACGGTGTTCATTTTTTTAGCTCCCAAAGTTGGAAGTAAATCGTAATTAAATAAAGACAGGTCTTGAATGTAGCTCGCAATTCCTTTACCTCCATTAAATTGGTAGTATAACATGGCGCTGTTCCACAAATGAAAAGTGCCGCTTAAAGCAAGTCCTCCTCCGGGTACAAAAGTCGACTTTTTTGTTATTGTTGAGTCACCATGATTCATAATTCTTAATATTGCTCCCAATTGTACATGACCAAATTTATCTTGATATTTGAATTGCGCCACAAAATCAGGAACGCGTTGCGGCTGCATATATACTTTAAAAGGCTCTGTGGGAATCTCTGTCATTAAAACTTCAGACATTTCGGCGGCAACAGCCACTTGCAGTTTATCTTTATAATAATATGTATATCGTATCATGGGATGCCTGAGTGCAATTTGATTATTAGGCCCTTCACCGTCTATTGTGGGCGGAGACGCTTGCAAATCCATAAATGTCGTCCATGTTTGCCCTACCGTTAATCCGAGAAAAGATACATACGCATGACGTAATTTGAATGCATTATTCGCCCCTGCAAAATTTCCTTCAATAAATGAAACGATGGTGTGTTTTCTTATTCTCCCTACCACTTTCACATTCAAGCGCGATTGATTGGCAAAAATTCTAAATTGCCCGTAATGGTAAGTAGGAATGGAAATTAGCGATGTAATAAAATCGTTATTGGCAATGGAACCATTAAAATCGGCAAATGCTACCACTTTTACAGATCCTCCTATGCCAAATTTAAAAGTTTGATTTTCATTAGCAACCATAAACCTTGGATCACCTTTATCGAAATTTGCTTTTTGAAAATATCCCTGCTCCGGATTATAACCTCGAAACCAAAGTGTATCGGAAATTCTAATAATTGTTCCATCTAATGCTTTTTTTACAGCTTTAGTATGGGATATGGAATCTTGTTGTGCAAAGCTACTTGAATAGGCTAACATGCAAAAAATCAACATATAAAAAGAAAAATTATACTTCATAACGACATTTTTTTTTGCAAAATTAATATAATTTCAAATATTTCATATTTTTGCGCATATTACCATTAAGTTTTCTCATTAAAAACAATACACACTATGGCAAAAAGTTATGAACAAGAAGAAATAGGCGGAATTAATATTATAGCTGTCGGAACTACACTTACCGGAGACATTGTTTCTGCAGGCGATTGTAGAATTGACGGCGTCTTAAAAGGCAATATTACTTCCAATTCAAAAATCTACATCGGCAAAAACGGAATTATTGAAGGTAAAATCCAGTGCCATTCTATTGAGATAGAAGGGAAAGCTACAGCAGATATTACGGCAGTTGAGCTTCTTTCTTTAAAAGCATCGGCAGTTTTAACCGGAAATATACGTGTAAGCAAAATTGCCATTGAACCCGGCGCTAACTTTGTGGGCAATTGTGTGATGCAAAATCCTGTTCCTACACCAAATCCTGATACGGTAAGTGAATAATTAATTATAAAAATGGGTAAAAATGTAAAAAAAACTACACCATCGGGCGGCGCTAATTACTTAGCATTGTCCTTTCAAATGGGGCTATTGATATTTTTAGCCGCTTATGGAGGCATGAAGTTAGACCAAAAAGTGGGTAGTTTTCATATTTTTGCTATTCTATTTTCTCTACTTGCTATCATACTTTCCATGTATTATATCATTCGCAAAGAGATACCTAAAAAGAAAAAAGATGACTAAAGTTCCTGTTCGAAAATTTGTTTACCAGTTGATTGTTTTTTCGGTGATCATGGCGGTTGCCGGAGTTGCATTTCAATGGATGGTACCGCAATATGCTTCGCCTGCTATTCCGTTTATTGTAATTTTCTTCTTTTTAATTACACTTTTTACGCTCTATACCGTTTTACGAATGCCGCATCAAATTACAGGGAAAAAATTTATTGCCGGCTATATGCTATCTCGCATTGTTAAAATATTTTCTACCTTCGTTTTTTTAATTTTATATATGATACTAAATAAAGAAGATCGTTGGAACTTTGCCGGTGCGTTCATGGTAATCTACTTTTCGTATTCTATTTTTGAAATTCTTGCGCTTAAAAAACAATGAAACATTCCTTCGATAATATTCGCCCCTACACGGAAGAAGAAACCATGCAGGCAGCGAAAAAGCTATTTGCCGACCCGACATTTATACAACAATTATCTGTTTTTGAAGATAAAATTGATGTAAATGAATGGATAACAAACATCTTAGCTTGCAAGACCCGCCATGAACTTCATTTGGCTTTTGCTGTAAAGATTTTCCACTATTTTCTTGAGAAAACCTGTACCCATGTCCATTATTCCGGAATTGAACATATTGATCCTAAAAATCAGTATTTATTTATTGGTAACCACCGAGATATTGTATTAGATTCAGCATTTTTACAAGTTTATTATTTTAAAAAAGGCTATGAAGCCTCTCGCTCCGCTATTGGCGATAATCTTATCTCAAGTCCGCTTTTTGTTGAGCTTGCACGGATGCACCAAATGTTTTTAGTGCTGCGCTCCGGCACATTAAAAGAAAAGATGATGAACACGCAACTCTTGTCTTCCTACATACATCATAGTATTTTTGAAGAAAAAGAATCGGTGTGGATTGCCCAGGGCAACGGCAGAACGAAAAACGGAGATGATAAAACCCAGCAAGGACTTTTAAAAATGTTAACTTTGGCTGCTCCGCAACATGCCATGGAAACTTTGAAACGTATGCAAATTACGCCGGTTGCCATTTCGTATCAATATGAGCCTTGCGCACAATTAAAAGCCCGCGAGTTAGCGCTTTCCGAAAATGCTCCTTATGTAAAACAACCCGGCGAAGACGTAAAAAGCATCATCGAAGGAATTATCGGATTTAAAGGCGAAGTGCATCTTGCAATTGGCAAACCGCTGCAACAAGAATTTGAAAATATACCGCAAGAATTATCTCTAAATGACAAACTTGCATTGCTTTGCGATCAGATTGACCGCCAAATTTACGAATATTATTTTTTATATCCGCAAAATTATATTGCTATAGATTTGCAGGAAAATTCAAACAAATTTTCTACGCATTATACAGAAGAAGAAAAAGGCGCTTTTATCCATTATTTGAACGAACAATCTATGGTTCAGGATATTTCTAAAGAAAAAATGATGAAATATTTGTTGGATATTTATGCGAATCCGGTAAAAAACAAGTTTAAAGTTAAAGCATGAGATTCCTCGCTACGCTTGGAATGACCAAGAAAAATCCCCTTCAAATTTTGAAGGGGTGTCTCGCGAAGCGAGACGGGGTAGTTTATATAAAAAATAAAAACATGAAAAAAATAATTTGCATAAATTGCTGGTTAATAGCGATTTTCTTTACTGCTCTTCCTGCCACTTTCGCCCAAAGCAACAGACTTACTACTGAAAAAGGCGAATTGCTATGGCAATACAACCAAAATGTTACCATAGATAAAGAAAACCCCAATAACATTGTAGTAACTTTTGTATTCATTAACGGCATTAACCAAACAGCAATTTCCTTACGGCAAGAACTTTTCACTTCTAAAATTGAATGGCTGAATACCGCTGACGTACCGGTAGAAAAAGAAGAGCGCGTTGATTTTTTGACCGTTAATTTAGCTCCGTTGCAATCTATAGTTTGGAAATATGTTTTAAAGCCAAAACCTATTGACAACGAGCTTTTTTCAGAAAGATCTGCGCTTCTTATTATGAATGAAGGATTTGAGATACGCAAGGAGGTTATTCCGGAGCAGAAGGTTGGGAAGGCTAAAAAATAAATGAAGTTAAATGATAGATTTTTTATTTTCTAACACTATATCTAAACAGCAAAAATTAATAAACCTAATTAAGGGGCACAAAACAAAAGATACAAAAGAATGTATTTTATTTTGCCCGATTTTTGCCTGATTTTTAGTTACTTATAGCGTTTTTTTTGATGGTAGCGTTTCAAATCAATTTGTACAAAAGCATAAAGATAGATGCTTTGACACTTATTTTGCGGAGCGAATGAGTAAAAATGAGTAGTAAATGAGTAAAAATGGATGAAAATAAGTTGTATTTGAGTACGCTTTTAACCGATGTGGAATAATACATATATTTGATTGCAACGTATTTTAAATACAATTTAAGCGGTATTAAAGCCGCTTTTTTATGCTACAAAATAATGTTTGTTTTTAGCCAAAAAGGAACCCAAAAAACCTGCTTTTTACCTCACAAACAACCCTACCAAATACCCCACATTTTCGACTATTTTTTGAGTTACCGTTGAGTTACCGTTGAGTTACCGCCGAGTTACCGTATTTTTATGATAAAATTTTGCACGAGTTACACCCACATAATACATTTTTTAAGCAGCAGATGGGCACTTTTTTAAACGAGTTGGGGGGGGATAATACAGGCATAATATATTGAGTTTTAACGCCAAATTTCTTGTATTGCATTGCAAATCAATTAGTTTTGCAATACTTGCGCTAAAAAGTGTATTTTTTATGGGTATAGTGCACACTATAGGGCTATAGGAGGTTTGTATAGGTGGGTGTATTATGTATATTATTTCTTACCACTATACACCATCGTGCCGCCATTCTTTTTTACAACATAGCCAAGAACTAAAAAGATTTTACGTATATCGGCCCACGCAATAGGAATGGGTTTGTGTTTTAAGCTGCCATCGTTGTGGGTTTCTTTATTGGAGCTATACGCTATTATATGACTTTTATCACTCCCACGCTCTACGCACTTTGTAATCCTGTATTCGCTGGTTTCAATTACATAATCTTCCCCATCTACAATTAAGTGCCTCTCCTGTATTTCTCTTAAAGCGAGAATACATCCGGGAGGATATTCTACCATACTGTCGCCGTAATGACGTATGGCGGCAGTGATTCCACGAAACCAATCGCCGGTATCAATATACTCTGTTGGGGACAGGGAACCGTCCATATTAGCAGAGTATTCATTATTTCCGCCAAAAGAATCCACATCATTGTATAATGGTACAATATTTTTTGTATCTTTGCGCTGATTTTGAGCGGTTTGTGTGTCGTTGTTGGTGTGTGCGTGTGATGAATCATGTACGTTTTGATTTCGCAACATATTACCGGAGCCAGAAACAAGCCAATCGGTATTAATGATTGCAGAATATTCTGTATTTATTATCCGAAAAATGAAGTCAAAGCTCGGTTTACATCGCCCGTTGAGTGCGTCATATACAGTTTGAGACCGATCATACCCTAATTTTTTTCCGAAATCATTAGGCGTAATGTTCAAATAATCAATGACTTTTTTAAGTCTTTCAGAAAAACCTGTATTTTTTTTCATTATTTATTGTTTTATTCAGAATAATCTGTATTTTTGCTGCGTAATTCCAATTAGGAAAACGCGCACAAAATTATTTAAAAATGAATACAGAAATCACAAAGGTAAAAGTAAAATACGGAACCAGCGAACAATTGGCTAAGGCATTCCGTGTAACAACCCGAAGTGTGGGCAATGCACTCAGTGGAAGATCGAACAGTGAAATAGCACGAAAAATTCGTGTGGCTGCTGTTAAAGCTGGTGGGGATCCAATTTATAAAAACACTAACAATTAAAATATAATACTATGAGCAAAACACCAAATCAAAGTATTTTCATGCAAATGCACAACGGTACACGTACCGGCGAAGGCTCCTTTAATGTGGGTCTCAAAGAATTATTTTACATCGCCTCTCAACAAAACAGGCGCAAACTTGTGGATGCGTTCCCGGAGTTTTTTGGGGATGAAGTGCCCGAATTTGGGATTACAAAGAAAGCGGATCCAAAAAAGTTAAAATACAAGGGGTGGGCTATCGTGTGGAACGATGAGGAACAATTATTTGATCTGACCACTCCGGATGAAATGGAACAGCCTGCAGGTTTTCGTGAGGTAGAGGCGCAATTTAGCAATGTTGCTGATGCTAAGGTATTTATTGATAACTATTAAAATACAGGAGGTAATTATGAGCGCAATAACATTTCTTATCCTTATGGGAATATCTTTTACAGTAGGTTTTATTTCAGCATTGTTTGTTGCTAAAAAACCCACACCCCACATTAACGTTCACATCAATAATCTGATAGGTGAAGCAACAATTAACTCAAAAGAAGATGCCGATAACTTTATGGAAAAGTTGAGCGAGTCACTTCAAAGAGTTACTAATGATGTTCAATTTGCTTCAGAACCGGTCCCAGATCAAGCTCAGGAAAACTAATAATAAAGTTAAGGTAAACCCCACAAGCAATGCACAGATCATCAAAACCAAGATTCGGATTTTCTTCTACTGCTTTTTCGCAGGCAAACTCAAATTTGCTTAGCTGTAGTTCTGTTAATCCGGATAGCGCGCCTATGCTTTCAAAGTGTAAAAACAAGTTTTCATCCATACGTGTAAATTTTAAAGTTTGGCAACGCGAAATTACACAAATTTTCCCGAATGGTTTTTCTCCGGTTCGACTCCGGAGCGGGAGCTAAAAAGAACAAAAAAGTAAAATGTATTTTGAGTATAACGGTTTTACGGTAATTACAAAAGCAAACTGGTTGGATGCCGGATTGAGCGAAGATCAGCTTCATAATGATAGTAGAAAAGGACTTTTACAAATAGTTCGCAGGTCATTATACAATCAAACTCTCATTAATTACCACAGTTTACAACCTAATCGTAAGGCTGTTATCCAAGCCAAGTTCGGCGATGTAAATACAACTATTACCAAAAAAGAAGAAATACAACCTACTTATTCCGTCGAGATTGATCAGCAGGCCCGCGCCTTTTATGAAATGTTTAAAAAGCAGGACGGCAAAACGCTCACGGACGATCAGGTTGATAAATATACGTTTAAGGCTTCCGTTTTAAAGGGTGTAAAGGATGGCTGGCACCGGCAGAATCAGCATTTGGCAAAATCGGGCGGCAGAATCAAAAAAGAGAAACTTTGGAGAGCGAACTTTGAGTGGTATAAAGAAAGGTGTGTTGAGTATGACGTGAAACCGGTTAGCAATGTTCGCACCTTTGAAAGGGAGTTTAAAGCGTTTTTAAACGACGGTTACAGGTCAATTTTACACGGTCAGTTGGGCAACGATTCCTCCCGGAAGGTATCCAAGTCGGCAGAGCATCTTTTATTGGCGTTGTGGCGCAAAACAGACAAGCCATTTGTTGAAGGCGTGCATGCTGATTATTTGGATTTTGTTAATGGCAATAAGGAGTTTTACGATAAAAAAAGCGGTGAGTGTTTCTTCCCGGAAGATTTCCAATATAAAGGCAGACCACTTGACATTTCTGTAGGTACAGTTTGGAACTATCTAAAAGATGTATTGAATAATACGGCGGTGTATATGGATAGAAACGGCAATTTTGATTACAATACCAAAATGCGCCCCAAACACAACCGCCACAATGGAAAATACTCATTAAGTAAAATTTCGATGGATGACAGAACGCTGAGCCGTAAAAGCGTGCGGGGTTGGGTTAACAGTTATATGGCTGTTGATGTGGTAAGCGGTTACTGGTTCCGTCCTGCGTACATAGTGGGCCGTCCTACTGCCGACACCGTATATGAAGCGTTTCGGAATATGTTTTGTGAGTTGGATGAATTAGGGTTGCCATCTCCGGCAGAACTTGAGGTTGAGCACTTTTTAATGAAAAACTTCGCCTGGTTAAATTCCGTATTTCCGCACATTCGTTTTTGCAACAGCCCAACGGAAAAACGCGCTGAGCATGCTATAAAGGCATTGAAATACGGATCCTCTAAAAAAGCCGGGCACTCACGCGGACGTTGGTATGCAAAACATGAAGCGTATAGCGTAGTTCGTAATAAAGTGGATGGCGACTTTGTGGAGCCGGAATTTCAACCGCAAACCATTGTTGCCGATGACCTGGCAGATATAGAAGCTCACAACAACGAATTACACCCGCTGCAAAATACCTTTCCGGGAATGACCCGCAAAGAAGTGTTTATGAAGTTTGTTAATCCTGAACTAACAGCCATTGAAAAATGGAAACTGTACCGCTATATTGGTAACGTACAGGATTGCACGATTTACAACAACGATTACGTAATGGCAAACAACGAAACCTTTGAACTGGCGGACTTGAATTGCCTGCGCAAACTAAAACCAAACAACCGCAAAGTGGAAGCCTATTGGCTACCGACTGAAAGCGGATCGGTTGAAACGGTTTATCTATACCAGGATGAAATGTATATCGGTGAAGCTACCAACAGGGCGCTCAAATCATACAATGAATGTGCTGTTGAACGTACAGATGCCGATCGCGAAAATATGCTGTATCAGCACGGACGCATTGCCAAATTTGACAAAAATATTAAAGAGATACGAAACTATATTCCACAGGTCGGCGTGATGGATGCGATTACCTCCCGCACCATCGTGGCCGTTCCGGTGGAGATTGTGGAGTCGGCACCGGTGGAAAATTACGATGAATACGAATTTGTAGGGGATTATGCCGAATTAGCATTAGCACAATTATAAACCTAAAACACCAATACAATGATTACATTAGAATTTAAAAACAGAATTTTAGAAGCGTTAAAAGAACGCCGCACCACGTTTGGAGGATCCGATACGAAACTTGCCACCTCGCTTGGTATTTCAGCTGCGCAGTTCAGCAGAATAATGAAGGGCGAAACAGAAAAGGTATTGAGCGATGCCAACTGGGTAACGATTGCACGTAAATTGGACGTTAACCTAAGCAACGCACCGGACTGGAAGGCAGTAAACACACCGGTGTTTCAATTTATCACGGCACAGTTAGAAACATGCCAAAAAGAGAGCCTTTCCGCGCTTTTGTGCGACCTTTCGGATATAGGTAAGACATTCACGGCACAACACTATGTAAAAACCCACAAAAACGCCATTTACGTGGATTGTTCGCAAGTGAAAAGCAAACAAAAACTGATACGCTACATTGCTAAAGAATTTGGGGTGGGCAGTACCGGAAAATATTCGGACGTTTACGAGGACTTGGTGTTTTACCTCAAAACGCTGCCCAATCCCCTTATTATTCTTGATGAAGCCGGCGACTTGCAATACGATGCCTTTTTGGAGATAAAAGCCCTTTGGAACGCCACCGAAATGACGTGCGGTTACTATATGATGGGCGCCGACGGTTTGAAGGAAAAAATACGCCGCTCTATTGACTGTAAAAAGGTAGGCTATACGGAAGTATTTAGCCGGTTCGGGAAAAGGTTCGGACAGGTAATACCGGCAGGAAAAGAGGACAGCCGAAACTTTATGAACCAAACGGCGGCAATGATTATTAAGGCAAATGCACCGGACAATGTGGATGTTCCCAAATTGCTAAAAAGCACGCTTGGCGAGGATGGTATGCCAAGCCTGAGACGTATTTATAAAGAAATTAGAAAAATAGCCTAACATGCGTGCCTTAACCGTACATAATATCATGACCACAAATTTCAACACGCTTGACTTTACAGGCGATTGGTTGGCTGCTGTGGGCAAACCGGAGCTAACCGGCACATGGTTTATATATGGGCCGCCCAAAAATGGGAAAACATCTTTTGCGATGATGTTGGCAAAGTATCTCTCCGGCTTTGGAAACGTGCTATACAATTCCATTGAAGAGGGATTAAGCCTTACTATTAAAATGGCTATTGAGCGTACCGGTTTGATAGATTCAAAAGGGGTTTTGTTTTTGGACAAAGAGGATGTAAACGATTTACCCAAGCGATTAAAAAAGCAACGCTCTGCCGATATTATCATTATTGATTCTGTGCAGTTTGCAGAGATGAATTTTCAGCAATACAAGAAATTAAAACACTCCTTTAATGACAAGTTATTTGTTTACATCAGCCATGTAAAGGGAATGAATCCGGACGGTAATACTGCGCGCAGGATCCAGCGCGATGCTAACTGTGTTTTTCGTGTTGAAGGACACAGGGCGTTTCCGGTTAGTCGATATGGTGGCGGAGAGCCGATTGATGTGTGTCCGGAACGGGCAGAGAAATATTGGGGTAATATTTAAAGTTAGAATTATGAAATACGGAATAGAAAACAGACTGCAATTAGTAACAGAAGAACAATTTAAAAGACTTAAGAAATTAGGGTTTGATTGGTATTGGGCGCTTGAAAGCATTAGACCTACGGTTGCACTTGCATTAAAGTGGATTAGAGATGAAAAAGAAATAAAAAATAGCGTAACATTCTTTGATGTAGTTTCACCTACTTACATGGGTAGATACCAAGTGCCGCAAGTTACAGATGTAGGAGAAAGAAGGTTGAAACCAAGAACAAGTTATGATGCAGCAAGTTCAAGTGATTACGAATCCGCTGAAAGCGCATTATTAGATGAATTATTAGCAATTTTAGAAAACAAATAATATGAAACAGTTTAAAGGAAGAGCAATTTACAACCCCTCAGGAAAAGCCGGAGAGTATAGCTATTGGGCTTGCAACTTCTACACCGGTTGCTCGCACAACTGCCATTATTGTTACTGCAAACGTGGTATAATGGCACATACATGGGGTATTTTGCCGACATTAAAGGCCTGTTTTAAAAATAGAGAACACGCCATCGAAGTTTTTGAAAAAGAGCTAAAAGCAAATTTGCCTGAATTGCAAAAACATGGATTATTTTTCTCATTCACTACCGATCCTATGTTAAAAGGAACGATAGAGTTAACTTGGGATGCTATTTGTATAGCAGCAAAAAACAATGTGAAATGTAAGATCCTAACAAAACGTGCCAGTTGGGTAAAAATCCTATTGAATGGGATTAATGCTTACAGAGAAAGAAGAATAGAGGTTGATAGTATTATAGATTTTATTGCTTTCGGATTTACGCTTACCGGACACGATGAGCTTGAACCTAATGCTTCTACAAATACTGAACGAATCGAAGCGATGAAAAAATTACATGATGTCGGATTTAAGGTTTGGGCTTCAATTGAACCTATCATTGACTTTAAAAGCAGTAAGGAAATGATACGCCAAACCGCACCCTTTACCAATTTGTATAAAATCGGTTTAGAGAGTGGTAAAAAATACAGTCCAATTGAAGCAAGGGCATTTATGGGAAGTGTGAATTGGTTTACGCGCACACAGGTAAATCCCCCAAAGGTATATTTTAAAGATTCCTTATTGAGTATTGCCGGTGTTAGCCGCGAAGATTTACCGAGCAATTGTGTAAGCAGAGATTATAACATATTTAACGAATCATGAGCACCGTAAAAACCAAACCCAGCCACAGCCGGTTCTTTGCTTTATTAAAACAAATGCCTGGATGTACAAAAGAAGAACTTGTTTTTGAATGGAGCGAAGGCGGTACTACTTCTTTGAGCGAATTCTACGAACTGTGCCCTACCCTGTATTTAGAAATGCTCCAAACAATGGACAAAGCGATTAATGACAATGTCGCCATAAAAAAAGCCCGTAGTGGTGTATTGAAAGTGATGCAAAAATTGGGTATAGATACAACAAACTGGAAAGATGTAAATGCTTATTTGGAAAGTCGTAAAATCTGCAATGGAAAAAGGCTTTACCATTTGAGTTTAAAAGAGTTGAATGAGTTGCGTAAAAAATTGGAGGCTATTTTATCAAAACAATAAAATCATTAGTTATGGAAAAGAAATACACTCGCTATTATTTACACCGGAAAGCCAAAAGTGATGGCTTTAAAATTGATGCGCGCAAAAGGGTCATTATTTGCCCCCCCCTATATGATACTGCCAACTTTTATCTACAAAAACTAATAGAAAAGTATAAATATACCAGACAATTATCAATCCTTTAAATCATAAAATTATGACAACAGCAGATTATTATCCAAACAAAAGCCGCCTTGATTTCATTGCGTCCGATGGAATGCCATGTGGCGGCATTATGGGCAACCTTGCCCATTTAAAAGCGGCAAGACTCCTACAGTCAGGTAACGCCATTGTGCGCATTTGCCTTGACAGTGCAATAAACAAACAGCGTAAAAACAAGGCAAAATACTTGCCAAAAAGAAAAAGCATAAAAGAATTTAGTAACAATTAAAACCGTAATAGTTATGATACACACAACAAAAGACAGTATGTGGACAGATGAAGCAGGTGTGCAAATCCCTGTATCACGCATCACAAAATTAGAAAGACTTATGGAGAACAAGTCTTCAGCTATTGTAAAAAAAGCGACCTCCCTAAACAAGCAACTTTCAGAATTCAAATTGGAATTAAGAAAGGTTTGTAATGAAATCTATGCTGCGGCCATGGCAGAAAAAGGAGCAAAAACAGATGCAAAAGGAAATTACACCTGGTTTAATTTTGACAGGTCAATAAAAATTGAAGTTGCAATAAACGAACGCATTGATTTTGATGATTTGACAATAAAAGCCAGTAAAGAAAAATTTGATAAGTTCCTTAGCGAAAACATTCAGGGGAAAGCGGAATTTGCAAAGGAACTTGTAACGGATGCCTTTACGACCTCTCGTGGAAAGTTAGATACAAAAAAGGTAATGGGGCTTTTAAAATATCGGTCAAAAATACAAGACGAAACGTTCCAAGATGCTATGACATTGCTTGAGCAGTCAATTCGTCGTCCTGATTCAAAAACGTATTTCCGTGTTTGGGTAAAAGATGGAAACGGTAAATACCAAAATATTGACCTTAATTTCAGTTCAATTGATTAGAGAAACAAACAATGACAGATAAGCGTATTATTCGTGTGTTTCCTCGAAAAACAAAAGCAACTCCGGACGATGAGAACGTAAGGATTAACTGCAAGCCTGTGATATTTGATGAAGCCGATGAAGTACATGTATCTGTTACATTCACGTGGGATTTAAGGCGTGCAGAATATTTGTATAATCAATGGCGATGGGCAGGATTTAACACAAAGATAGGCGGTGTTGCATTTGGACAACCAGGTGGAGAGTTTGTGCCCGGATTGTATCTGAAAAAAGGATATGTGATTACTTCGCGAGGCTGCCCGAATAAATGTTGGTTCTGTAATGTTCATAAAGTACAAGGCGATTTAATAGAATTGCCGATTGTTGATGGTTATATTATTCAGGATGATAATTTACTTGCATGTTCTGAACATCATATAAACGCCGTTTTTGAAATGCTAAAAAGGCAGAAAAATAAACCAAAATTTACAGGCGGTTTGGAGGCAAAATTATTAACACAAGAAATGGCATTCAAGTTAAAGGAACTTAAACCGTCTTCGTTATTTTTTGCTTATGATACGAAAAATGATTTCGATCCTCTCATACAAGCAGGTATTTTTTTGAGAAATGCAGGTTTTAAAAATAATAGCCACACGGTGTGCTGTTACGTGCTCATCGGGCATAAAGGAGATACCTTTGAAAAAGCTGAAAAAAGATTAGTACAAGCATGGAAAGCAGGATTTTTTCCTTTTGCGATGCTTTATAGGGATTTTGAAGGTAAATATGACGAAACATGGAGAAGATTCCAAAGAGATTGGGTAATACCTGAAATTAAGGCTACAAAACTAAAAATGATACAATATGAAAACAAAGATTTGGGCTAATATAGTGCAAGAGCATAACAAATCAATGGATTGTTGTTTGGGATTTTATTACAATTTCAAGAAAGGGTCTGAGATATGTATAAATAGGAAAAATTGCGCTTTATATCAAAAGTATAAAAAGAATGACGAAAAGAAGTGGTACCACGAATTTCGCTTTTATAAATTTATTAAGATTAGCGATTTTAGAAAGTGTAAAAAGTATAAACAATGAAAGTCTATCTCGCCGGCAAAATTTCAGGACTTAGTTTTCAAGACGTTTTTATCAAATTCAACGCAAAGGAATTTGAATTAAAACGGGCCGGCCATACTGTTGTTAATCCGATCCGGTTGGTTTCGCAGTCGTGGAGTTGGGAAAAGTGTATGAAAAAATGTATAGAGCAGCTGGCGCAATGCGATGCCATTTATTTGTTGCCGGACTGGGCAGAAAGCAGAGGAGCAAAATTAGAATACCATATTGCGCAAGAACTTAAACTAAAATTAATAATATTATGAAAATATTCCACATCACATCCACCAGGTTTGAGGGATATATCGAATTGAAATTCGATGAATCAGACAAATTTAAAGGTATTTGTTTTTTAGAAACCAATATTAGTGAGGACGCACAAAAATGGTTTTTAAAAAACATTCCGGCTAATGTTCATGCACTTGGACTTTATAAGCAATACGATACGGTAACGGTAACCGAAATGATGCAGGACGTTACCTTTGACATGTTTTGGAAACGCTATGATGACAAACTGAATAGCAGCAAGAAAAAAACGCTTATAAAATGGAATAGAATGCGGGAAACGGAGCGTGTGAAAGCCTACCGGTTTATTGGGAAGTATTTTTCTTCTATTCCCGACGGAACGCGCAAAAAATATGCGGAAACGTATTTGAATGCTGAATTATGGAATAATTAAAAAGTTATGGCAACAAAGATTAAAATAAGGCTCACACGAACCGAGTACGAGGTAATAAGAACGTATGTTCTTTACGCTTCATACAATCTTAGTGTTGCCGATGCACGTTCGCTTTACGAAAAGGAAACGTTGGAGGTGTTAAACGCAAGATTTGAAGCTAAAACGTACAAATATCAAAAAATCTACAATTTCAGTTTCTCTATTATTGAAATGGTAGTTTTTATGAAGCACATAGGCGAAGCAATGCAGTTGAATGGTAGCTACGAAAGGGCAGCCTACAGTTTATTATACACCCAACAAATAGCTCCGCAGGTACAACGTGCCATACAAATGAGAATGAGTTTTTAAATAACATTGAATCATGAGAACATCTATTAATTATTTGGAAAAGGCGCAACACGTACAGGAGCTTGTAAAAAAACAGCAGGAAAGGTACATATACATTACGCTAAAACAAATATGGAAAAACCTGCGAAAAGAAAAACAGTATTTTGAGGGGTATGATTCTTTCATTCGCATTTTAGGAGAAGGAAACTTGCGTAGCCGTATTGAGCAGGAAAAAGAAAAACAGAATCCGGGTAATCAAACTACATTAACCTTCGACCAATAAAAAAGCCCCAAAAAATTCGGGGCTTTTTTTATTTCTTCAGTATTTTACTCAGTTCATCTACAATCACCTTTTCAATTTCCTTATTCAGTGTTTCCGATTCACCGATAAATTGGCGCTTAGGGATAACCACATTTCGATTTCTTCCGGCGTTGTTTGTTCCCTCATTGTGGGCAGATGAATAGGGTAAATCAGAGGTAATGGTAACCTTGCCGGGTTCCGTTGTCGCTTTTATGGAGCGGCCCAAGTCTCCGGTTCCGGTAAGTACAGGCAGCTTTGCTTTGGCAAGATCGGCACGCTTTGGGTTTTCGCAGCGTTTTACCTCTTGCCATTTTTCCAAATTATTATCAGTAAACCCTTCATCCTGGAATGACTTTTTGAAATGTAGCACGGCTTTATTGGCGGCTTTTTTTGGTATGGTTTCCTCCATTGCCTTTTTTATTTCTTCCTGTTTAGACTGCAGATATTTCCTAAATTCTTTTGATGTCATGGTTTTATATTAAATTTATACTATTTTCGCGGCACAAACTGCCGAGTTGTCTTGCAAAGGGGAGGTTTCATCCCCAAGTTAATACAACCCGGCTGTTTTTCTTAAATTGCTACTAATTGCATACAGCCGGTAGTCTGAATCACTGAATTTTGAAACTGAAATAAATGCATTTTTTTTATTGGGTAGCGTTACCTTAAAATAAAAAAACTCTATAATTTTTCTTTTGTAGGGGTTAGCCTTCTTGCTTTCATACATTGTGTTTGCTTCGTGAGCTACCAGTGTTCCGCTTTCAATAATTTTGTCCAAGTGTGGTATGAGATTGTTCTTTAAAACAAAATTATCACCACATAAATCCTGCAGGTAGTGCCGGAGCCCATATTTGTCAAATCCTACCTTCGCGGGTTTATTTTCTATCTCTACTTTCGCAGTTTTCTCGTAAAATTGACTTAGTTTCGATTTCCACTCTTCTTTTGAAAAATGCCTGTGTTCTTTCTCAATTTCACTTCTTTGCCTGGCGTTTACTTGTGTAAAGTAGGTAGCCTTATCTGAAAATATCTCACCTGTTTGTGCGGGGTTTCCTTCCAGCCCTTTATGATTTACCTGTTTCCACGTGTCCTCGCCCGGTGTTCCATCGCTGCCGTCTGTTTCCTGCCAGTCGCATTTACAGTTCCAAAGATTACCGGGTTGGTTTTGGTTCCAAAATGGGGAATCTTTGGGCCAGTACTTGTTGTAAAATACAATGTGTTCCTCCCTGCGCGTTACGCTACGGCTTGGCAGCCACATAATGTAGGGAAATATTTCGTTTCCGGTTTTATCGCCGGTAAACTCCTGCCACTGCTTTGCTGTCCTGCATCGCGCCACGGCAGTGTTGTGCTCTGCTACCTGATAACGGTTAAAGGCGCTTATCACTTTTTGCGCTTCTTTTTGGTATGCTTCAAAGCTGCGTTCCACGCCGTTTTTATCGGCACGCTTGGCATTTATTTGCTGTGTGGCATGGTAGGCTTTGTATGCCGAAAATCGTGCGGCATTTGCCTCAAATTGCGCTCGCAAGTCAAAGAACCGGTCGCCATATTCAGAGTTTTGAAAAACACGGGCTACAGCTTTTTTAAGATTGCTGCAGTATTCGTTATACAGTTCCGGATGCGCGCCGGCATATCCGTTTTTAATATCCTCAATAATTTTATGGGCTTGCGGTTTTGCGGTAAGTTGTAGCGTTTCGGCAAACTCATTTAAACATAGCTGAAATGATATTAAATTGTTGTTGAAATACAATTTATCCAATTCGGGAAAACCTGTTAGCGGGCGGCTTATTCCCGCCCCTACGCGAAAAAACTCTCTAAACGGTTTTGTGAAAGTTGTAGAGATGTTCCAGCACTACGCGGTTCATCCTTGTCAAGCGGCGTCCCGTAAAAATCTTCTATGTATTCGGGAGTGATATTGTACCCGCTTTGCAAAAGAACAGCATCAATCTTTATTTTGTCCATGGGCCTAACCACTTCCTTTTCTACAATGGACAAATAGTATCCTTCGGGAATATCAATACCGGAGTTCCTTAACAAGGGAAAAACATTGTCGGTAATCCAGTCTTCCACATCGGTAATATCCGCATTGGTGATTTCATCGTATATTTTCAGGTGCACTTCGGCTTGGCTTTGCGAACTGCCGTCGTCCATGGTCATGGTCTGTCCTACAATCCCCTTGCTTATTTCTTTATTAACGGCAAGTATTTTTTGATAAAACACATTGAAAGCATCGGAACGGTTGCTTTCCTTAATTTCAATATCGGTTTGTTTATCGAAAATACCGTAGGAACTGGTGCCCATCGTTTCGAGCCACATCTGTAATTCATCTTTGTATGATTGTGTATTGATGAACGTGCGGGCGATGCGGATTGGAATTCCGAATATCTGTTCAAATTCATCCCAGTTCGCCCATGAGTGGCGTTTAAAAATAGTCATGGGGGCTACACGTTCCAATATGCCTATCAAATCGCTACCCAAGCTGACAAACAAAAAGAAAGATGGGAATTCACCGTACTTTATTGCTACGGAATTGGGGTCAAAGGGATTGTTTAACACAATGCCTTTTTCCGGTATTACACACTCACGTGGAAAGTCTATAATTGTTGGAGTTGGAGTATCGGGATTTTCTATAAAGATAAGTGAATACCCAAAAAATTTACTTTCCATTCCTTTCCGGATAATATGGCGAAACCACCTTGTTTGCAGTCGTGCAGAAAGTTTATCATCTATTTTCCCGTTGGCATCTTTTACAAGTATTTCTTTGTTGAGCACTCGCAAAATACGATTCTCTATTGCTCCCTGTAAATGGTTATCCAACATGGCATCTTTGTAGAGTTGTTGAATGGGGTATGTTATCGGATTGAACGGATCGCGCCGGGAGGTTCGTGCACTTACCCAATCTGTAATCTCTTTGCGATACAGGGATTCGTAAAAACGGAAATAGTCAATTTCCATTTTATTGCCGGTATTGATTTTGATTTCCGGCTTTTTCCCGTGTTTCCTTTTGCTTTCCTGTGCCGCCAGTTGGCGCGTATGTACCGGCTTTAGTATTTGTGGTTTCATATTTTAGTAGATTGATTCGTATTTTCTGTTTCCGCCAAAACGACTTTCTCCCGATTGGCTAATGGGTTCTATTTTTTTAACCGGTGGCAATGTTTTGTCGCCCAGTTCCCCGGTAGATAGTTTCTCAAGCCAGTTCATTGCCTCGTTATACCGGCGTGCAGCTACAGCGTTTTGATTTCGCGTGTGCCGCTCGTATATTTCGTAAATTACGATGTCTTTTAAACGTTTAAGCGTTGCCAGGTGTCTTTCCGCACCCTCACGGCTAAATATTTCTTCCACATCGTAAAAACGGCTCATATAACCTTTCATTAGCGCAATGCTTTCATTGATAATATTGGTAACAATATCGTCATCGCCGCCGATGATTTTGTTGATAATCTCTTCCGTTGAAACGGTTTTTAGTTCTTCTTTTTGTAGAAACATATTAGTATCCTCCTCTTTTTCTTTTACCGAAAGTGGGCTTTGTAATTTCCATGTCTCCTTCCGGCATAATGCAATATAATAGTTGTGCTTGCCTTACACACTCTGAGAGCGCATCGGGGAAGTCGTCGTGTATTTTGCTGCCTTTTTCAAAACTGAAAAGCTGGTGTGATGCCTCCTCCCAGTCGGAGGAGTTTTGTAAGTCTTCCGAAAATGCCAGCCTGTCATTTCCAAATGCACTTCCAAGAATGGTACTGATTTTTATGTATTTGTCTGTTGGGTTGTGGGACGGTAACGGAATAAAGTTTGACTTGTATTTTTGGGCTGCTGCAATCAATACCGGTTCATAAATTGATTTTTGAGATACGTTGGCATCGTAGAAACTTACTACGTTGCTATTTTGTTTAAACATCGTGTAAATGTTGGTAAAATGGTATTGCAAAGCATCTGCAATATCACAGTTCTTGCAAAACAGATTTAATACCGTCATCCCATCGGGGCGGCACCCGATAGATACGTTTGCCTTCGTATCGCCCTGTGCTGAATATGAGAAGTCCCAAAAATTCACGATTAAGTCATACTCTTTAAGTGGGCGTGGTTTTACCCATTTTATTTTTTCAGCTTTAAACAGGCGCCCTACTTTTACCGGTGTATTGTAAAACTCATTCGACAGTGTAGCCTTGTCGTTTTTATACTGTTCAATTTTGCGCAGGCAGTCCTCTTTTGTGTAACGTTCCCAGCTTGGTTCCCACTGCGTATCCGGATTGGCTTCTATTTCCTGATAATATTTTGTTGTAAGGTTTACCAAAAACAGGGTAGCGTATTTTTCCCGTTTTACAAAGTTTTCGGTGGTTTTTAGTTTCTTTGGATTAAAGCCTTTGCGCTTTAACATAGTAGCAATAATTCCGTTGTTTACAAAGTAATTATTATTGATGATGGTTCGTTCGCTGTTTTTTGAGAAAGCCCCCTGAATATCACCGGTTATTTTATTGCAGTATTCCTGAATAAGAGACGTGTTAAGCGAGCGTTTCATATCCTCAATGTCATCAATGGAGGCATATTCCAAACGCACACCGTTTGCCCGTAACCCGCGAAAGGGCTGGTCAATACCCAAAGCCATGAAAGTGCAACGGTCTGTAGTTTCAAATTGCCCGTCTGCCCAGCTTCCGTAACTTTTCTGCGCTCCAAAATCACGAATAATCCGCTCGTTGCTCTCAAACTGTACCTGTAAATCCTGCAGGAGCATTGCTGCGCGCATTTCATTTTGTCCCACTACCAGGAAAAACTTTGCAAGTTCACTTTGCTTAAGCCCAAACGGATAACCTAAATTTGCGTGCGTGCTTTTTGCTCCGCCCCGAAATATGATATTAAAGAGCGTAATGTAATTCTTAAAATAAAGCTCTTTGTAAACGTCAATATGGAACCACGCACTTGGTGAGTCTGCCAAGGGTATAGGGGTTTCCCTACCAAAATAATAGTCGAAAAGCAAGCCGTAATTTTCCGGCTTTAGCAGCATTTTTATACGTTTTTCCTGCTCAGCCTCAGGCTCCTTAATAATGGATTCTACCGTACTTTTACGGATAAGATTCGACTGTTGAATGTACCGATCTCGAAGGTCTTGCAGCTCTCGTTTTGTCATGCGGTATGGTATAATGAAATGCGTTTAAGAGAGTCGGCAGTAAAGTGCTTGGGGAACATTTTTTTTGCCCGCATATCTTTGAATTGCTTCTTAGTAAGATATGTTACATTGCCTTTTATTTTAACAACAAATACCTGGCTTCCGGTTTGCCTCTTTAGCTTGTCTGCCCGGCGTTTAATGCGTTTAAAGTAGCGTACGGCTCTCCAGCGATTGAACCATGTAATTAATGCCATGATCCGCTCATTTTTTCTAACCAAATTTCTTATCAGTTTTCTCATATTAATCGTTTAGGGTTTCGTTGGTTAATTTTGTAATAATGGTATCGGTTTTTGTGCGGACACGTTTCAATATTTCAAGGGAAAGTTCCTTGTCTTTTTTATTTGCCGCCCCTTCAATGTCTTTGGTAAGTGCATGGGTAAGCATTTCAAAAGCCTCATACATGTAGCTCAATGTCTTTTTCCGGTCTGAAAGCCTCTCGAATGCGGAGGCATATTTAGCAGCTTCATCCGGTTTTATTTTTGGTTTTTTACCATCCTTTAAATCTATAAACGACTGAAGTATGGTGTTGCGAAGCTCTGAAAGGGCAATAAACGCGCTATTTCGGGCGTCCTCCCATTTATCATTATCGCGCCACTTTCTAACTGTACTTTCTGCAGCTCCGATAATGTCGCTTATTGTAGGTATATCAAACCCTTTAACGTAAAGCGATTTTCCGTATTGGCGTTTTTTTTCGCCTTCAATTTTTGTAAATTTTCCCATTACATGGCTTTTAATTTTTTCGTTTAACTTTTATCCTTTTTAGGGATATTGGAGTGCGAAAATATAACAGCAAAATATTTTTATCTTATTTTATTGTAATGATACCAACGGTCGCATGAATGATAACAATGTTTTCTATTTGATTCATTTATGCGTTTTATTTTTGCCACCTAAAACAAGAGTAAAAAGTGTTTTTATGGCAGACAAGAGTAAAAATTCAGGCAACCGCGAACTCCCCGAAAAATTAGAGTTTGATTTCGTAATTTGCGACAATACGCTAAACCGGAAAGGGTGGAGGCTTTTGGTTGATGGCATTGATTTAACAGCATTTAATGCAAATCCAATTTGTTGCTTTCGCCATGAAGTAAGAGACATACCGGTTGGGAGGTGGAAAAACGTACGTGTAGAAGGTGAGAAGCTGCTGGGAACAGTAGAATTTGATAGAAACGATGAATTTGCAGTAAAACTTTATTGGAAATATGCGGACGGATTCATGAAAGCCTGTTCTCTTTGGATAGATCCGATTGAAGAAAGTGATAATGCTTCCCTGTTAGTACCAGGGCAAAGATATGGAACTGTAACAAAAAGCGAACTTTTGGAGATTAGTCTCGTAACGCTTCCCGGACAAAAAAACGCAATAGTATTATCAAATAACAATGAATTAAAACTATCCCATTCAGGGAGTGAATATCATTTAAAAGAAATCAAGTTAAACGAAAACCCAGAAACAATGGACAAAGAAGAAAAAAACAACGTGGATGAGCTAAGCAAACAGCTATCCACCGAAAAGGAGCGAAACGCTACCCTTCTCATTAAACTTCATCAAAAACGCGGCGTTGTGGCTGACGGTGAAGTAGAGCATTTGAAAAAATTGGCAATTACCGATCCCGACAGCGTAGAAAAAATGTTGGAGGCACGCCCTGAACCGACACCGGAAAAAGTGGAGGAAACCTCTAAAACAGAAGAAACAGAAAAAAAAGAGCAGGAACGCAAAGAACTAAGTGCAAAATTGGAAAACTTTGGAAAAGATGGCTCCGGTAAATCTGCTAACGGGCGGGACGGTTGGAATTACCTCGAATGGTTTAAAAAGGATCCGCAGGGGCTTGAGCTAATGGCTAAAAATGAACCGGAAAAATTTAAAAAGTTGGAAATGGACTTTGCCCAGGAAAGCAAAGCCATGCACTTAAAAGCTGAATAAAAGTATTAATCAAAAAAAGAAAGTAAACAATGAAAAAGTTATTAGGATTTATTACGATTGTCGCCATATTTGTGGCAGGTATTTTATCGTTAGGAGCGGCAACGCCTACCGGTATTGGATTGTTGGTTGCCGGTAGCGGAACCGTGTTAATGGATGCGGGCGCCGCGCTTACTTTGGATACGCAAAAAATTGTTTTTCTCCGATCGTTAAAGGAGGAATATGATGCGATTGAAACATGGATGAATGAAGCAGAGGACTTAAGTATGTTTGTCAGCGAAGGACAAACATTGGTATTTCCGGAAGCCGGGGCAGACCCAAGCGTATATAAAAACAGGATTTCGGATATTGATAGCGTAGAGCCGGAAGAGACCGTTCATAAAGTTGAATTGGACGTTTACGATTCGCAAAATTACAAGATTAGAAACGCTTTATTGCACGCACTGCCATTTGAAAAAGTACAGTATTACACAAAGAAGTCGGCAGACGCCATTATAAAGAAAGAGGTACAGGACACGGCTTACGCATGGGCGCCAAAACAGTCGGGTAATAAGATTTCGATTCAGGCGAGTTCGGGACCGGCGAGAGGCGGCTATAAGATGCTTACTCTTGATGATATTGTTGCCTTAGCCCGCGACTGCGACAACAAAGAGTTCCCGGACGGAAGGAATTTGGTGTTGCCCTCAGATATGTGGTGGGATTTGGTAAACAATAATGAAATATTAAAAGGACAGCTTAAAAACCTTACGCCAAACGGTACAATTAAGCCCACGATGGTAGAGTACTACGGCTTTAAAATTCATAAATCGTTAGGCGACAAGTTAGGTATCGGATGGGATGTTGCGCAAAATAAATTGGCGCCTCAGGGTGCACTTATTGGAGGTAACGTGGTTCCGTGTGCGCTCCTGTTCTGTAAAAGCGAAGTGTTCCGTGCCGGTGGTATGTACGAAATGTTCTATTTGAATAAATCTCAAAACCCGACAGGGCGTGCTTATGAATTTGGATTCCAACACAGGTTTAAATCCGATTTTCAAATGAGCGCAAACCGCTATTCAGGCTTAATTTATTTAGCAAAAGCGTAGCAATGAAACTTAAAGATATATACTTACTGGTAGAAGAGACGGCACAAGCAAAAATGCCCCACTTGCAGTACATTGACTTGCAAAAAAAGCAATTTGAGCGAGATACTGAAAATTATCCCATACCGGTACCGGCATTATTAGTTGAATTTGGAGGCGCGAGCTTTTCAAACCTCGCAAAACACAGGCAAATAGGAGACTCTACCGTAAGTATATATTTTTATCAAGAGTTAGTAACCGACACTTTTAACAAAGCAGAGCTAAGAGACGAAACCATTGAGCTGTTGGATTCCAAAGAAGAAATTTTTCAACATTTTGAAGGGTTAAAAGTAGATGACACAACGCAATTGGTTCGCCAATCGGAAAGCGATTTTACATTTGAAAAGAATAATGTTTGGTTTAAGGTTACTTTCTCTTTCGCCCAATACGAAAAGAAAAAAGAAAACACAGGGAAGATAAAAGCAATCCCAGTAATTATTGTAGAAACTTAAAAAATTAATATCATGTCAAATAAACCATTAACACCGGAAGAAAAAGCGGCACAAGCAGCCGCCAAAGCAGAACAGGCAGCTAAAAAAGCTGCAGAAAAGGAAGCCGCCAAAAAAGCAGAGGCAGAGGCCAAAGCAAAAGCGGAGCAGGAAGCTAAAGAAAAGGCAGAAGCGGAAGCCAAAGCGAAACAGGAAGGCGAAGAAACTAATAACGACACTGGCGGTACCAGCGGCGATAAAACAGACCTAACAGGAGGAGATCCTGGCGAGCAAAAAAAGGGAGGGGACTCACCTAAAAAAACGGAGAATCCTCTTGAAAAGTCGGCTTTTGAAATCATGAAAAAGCATGACCTAAAAGAGGTGTATTGTGTGAACGGATACTTTTTTACTAATGAAGAAAGTGCGAAAAACGCTCTTAAACAGTATCCGAAAAGCAAGTTAGAAACTTTTAAACAGTAGTACGATGTTATCAAGAGTAAAAATAATTTTTGAAAACGGATTGCTCGGCTCCTCGTCGCCAATGGATGACGGCGTGTGCGGGCATATTTACACGGGGGTTGCAGTTCCAGGAAAGTTAGAACTGAACAAACCCTATTTGATGACCAAATTTGACGCATTGGCAGATTTTGGGGTTACTGCAGGAACTACCGAAATTATTAACGGCGAGGAAGTGTTTACTCCTGATCCAAATGCCAATATGTATAAAGCCGTAAAAGAGCACTATGATATTGCGCCGCAAGGCAGCAAGTTATACTTTATGTGCGTTGCCGATACGGTAAAAATGTCCGATATGGTGGATAAAACCAAAAGCTACGGCAAGAAACTGGTAGAGTATTCCAATGGCGCCGTCCGCTTTTTGTTCTGCTTTAAAAAAGATGCTGCCACATACACCCCTACTATTTTAGATGGTTTGGATGAAGATGTTTATTTGGCGGCTACTGAAGCCCAAAAGTTGGGCGTTCACACAGCCGACGTTTGTTTTGCACCCAGCATTGTATTTTTAGAGGGCAGACATTTTAACGGTGTTCCTGCCGACCTGAAAGGACTCCACCAGGGCGACCTTAACCGTGTAGGTATTCTTATTGGCGATACTGTTTGTGGCAGCAATGGCGCCACACTGGGAACGCTTTCCGGTACACTGGCAAGCATTCCGGTACAGCGTTCCATTGCCCGTGTAAGAAGCGGTGCGTTGCCTGTGAGCAAACTTTACATACAGGATAAAATGGTAGAAGATGCCGACGTGGAAGTTATCCATGACAAAGGGTTTATCACCTTCCGCACTTTTGTTGGTAAAGCCGGTTACTTCTTTTCCGATGACAAACTGGCGACAAAGGTAACCGACGACTACGCATTGATTCCGAGGCGCAGAATAGTTGACAAAGCGTATAGAATTGGCTACATTACCCTACTTGAGGAGTTGAATGAAGAACTTCCGGTTGATGACAAGGGACGTATCCCCGCACCGATAGCAAAAAGTATTCAAAACAGCGTAGAGCGTGCCATTATGAACAATATGACCGCTTATCGTAACCTTGGCAATGACCCCAGCGACCCCAACGATACCGGTGTTGAGTGTTATATTGATACCAACCAAAACGTGGTAGCTACTTCCCAATTAGATGTGCGTTTGCGCGTGAAACCCTACGCTTACCCGAAATACATTGATTGCTATTTGGGGTTCAAAGTAGGTCAGGCGTAAAGAATTAAAAATTAAGAATTAAAAAATTAACAGTTATGTTTGATTCAAGACAATACGAATGGAATGATTTAAGCTTTGTTTTAGGTGGCAGAAATTTGACCGCTTTTACAGGTGTAAAGTACGCCGAAAAGCAGGAAAAGGAACTTCTGTATGGCAAAGGCAATGAGCCGTTGAGTATTCAAAAAGGTAACAAGGGCTATGAAGGCGAAATAACACTTTTGCAATCCGAGTTGGAAACACTGAGAGCGGTCGCAAAAAACCGCAGTATTCTCAATCTGCAGTTAGATGCTGTAGTGTGCTATGGCAATCCTTCAGAAGGTGATGTAATGATTACAGACTTTTTACAAGGCATTCAATTCACCGAATCACCCAAAGAAATGAAACAGGGCGATAAAAACATGGAAATTACCCTTCCTTTTATTTTCCTTCGCCTTAAATAAGTTTAACATTTAAAAAACAAAACAATGGAACAAGAAAAATTAACGGGTCAGGCGACCGATGAACAAATAAAAGCGTGGAAAGAAAAACACGAAAAAGTCTTTTTTACAAAAGCTGAGGGGCATATAGCGTATTTTAGAAAGCCCGACCGAAAAGAACTGGATTATTCCCTTTCGATGAAAGACAGCAATCCCTTGAAAGCCGACGAGGCTATGCTGAAAAGCTGTTTTCTCGGCGGAAGCAGTGTGTTTACAACCGATGTTGGTTTTATGATTGGAGCCTCAGGTTTGATTGAAAAATTAATTGCGATAAAGGAGGCTGAACTGGGGGAGTTGTAGAAAATGCTGACGGTAGTATTAAGCATAACTGGATTGGATTTATAAATACAATGCTTGAATACTACCTCGGCATTGATCCGGACAAACTAACAGACGCGCAATGGGCGGAAAAATTTGCACAATTAGCTACAATACGAAAAATGGAAAATAGCCAAAACTAACTACCAAACCCTAAGCAATGAGTAACCCTGTATTATTTGAACTTAAATTTGACGGTAATGGTGAAGCTCACTTGAAAAAAATATCAAGTGGGCTTGACTCTGTTAATACAAGAATGAGCAAATTTTACTCATTTGTCAAAAAGGCTGCCGTTGCTTCACTTTCTATTGTTGCTGTTAAAAGAATGATAGGAGGCGTTAAAAAAAACTTTTCCGAACTTGAGCAGGCATACCAAGCGCAAAATGTTGCGGAAACAAAACTGCGGCAAGTAATGCGCAATACGATCGGAGCTACCGATGAACAAATAAAAAGTGTCAAGGAGTTGGCTGCCGAGCAGCAAAAATTAGGTGTAATAAGCAGCGGCGTACAAATTTCCGGCGCACAGGAATTAGCCACCTATGTAAGCAAAACCGAAAGCATAAAGAAACTTTTGCCGGCAATGAACGATATGCTGGCACAGCAATATGGTATTAACGCATCCCAGGAGCAAGCCACCAACATCGCTTCCATGATGGGAAAAGTACTGGATGGACAGGTGGGTGCACTGAGTAGATACGGTTACAAGTTTTCAAAGGCAGAGGAACGCATTTTAAAATTTGGGAAAGAAGAGCAGAGGGTTGCCGTTCTTTCTAAAATCATTGCCGAATCAGTTGGTGGAGTCAACAAGGCATTGGCAGACACTCCGGAGGGAAAAATGGCGAAGGTTGCCAATGAAATGGGAGATGCCAAAGGGCGTATTGGAAAGTTTATCACAATTACGAAAAATGCCCTGTATCCTGTCTATGAAACAATTTTAGGGAAAATAAACAAAGTTGGCGACTGGTTTGAAAGAAACCAGGAGAGAATATCCGGTGTCGTTACAAAAATTGCAAGGGGTATTTCGGTGGCAATAAATGGTATTTGGAGTTCTATTTCAATGATTAAAAATTTTATAGTTTTTTCTTTCAATACAATTGCACAGGCTATTCAAAAGACAGGCGAGTTCTTTGTTTGGTTATGGGAAAAAATTAAAAATCTTTACCCAATAATTATTTCAGTTACTACAGTCATTGGTGCGTGGATTATAAAGTCAAACCTGCTAAGAGCAGCGAAGTATAAACTTTGGTGGCAAGTGAATTTACTGAAACGTGATATTGGCATATTAAAAAGCATTATCGTTAAAAACACCGCTGCTATTTGGGCAAAAATCACATCTGTTTGGAGCGCGGTAGCCGCAATGGGCGTTTATGGAACACTCACTTGGCTGCTTGTTGGAGCAATGGGTGCGCTAAAAATAGCTATAAGAGCTGTGTCGGCTGCCATATATGCAATTCCGATTATTGGATGGATTGCGGCGGGTATTTCATTGGTAGTTGGTATTTTTAAACTTTTGTGGGACAAAAGCGAAGGTTTTAGAAGGGTACTTTTTGGAGTTTGGGAAGTAATAAAAACATTCTTTGCAGGAATAGGAGGGTTGGTGTCTTTAATTTGGCAGCCAATAAAGGGTTTGTTCAGCTGGATTGGCACGCAGCTTTCTTCACTTTGGGATTGGGTGAAAAGCATAGGGCAAAATATTGGAGGTTTCTTTTCCGGTATATTTAGTTCTGTTGGCGGCTTTTTCACCGGTATTTGGGATTATATTTCAGGTTTTTTCTCATGGCTTTGGTCTGCTTTTGCAAACGTTGGAAAGCGTATTAAAGATGCGTTTCAGCCTCTCTTGGATATTTTTGACAAGATTTTTGCAGCCGTAAAAAAATTATTCTCATGGGTTTCGGATAAAATAGGCACTATTACAAAACCCATTGGCAAGTTGTGGAATAGAATCAGGGGAAAGACAAAGGATGCCTATGAAGAAGGAGCGGAAAAAGGAAGTAAAAGTTGGAGAAGATCGCAAGCGAAGAAAAAAGGAGACGGAATATTAGATCCTGCTATACCGGGCGTATCTGACTTGAAAGGCAGTGGTGACAAAGTTCCCAGTTCAGTAACCAAAGGCGCCGAAGCCACCGCCACCGGCGGAACCCGCAACACTCAAATCAACATTAATATGGGTAAGTTTTTCGACAATATGGTGTTTAACGGTGGCCTTACTGAAAATGCGAAGGATATTGAGCGCAAAATGGAAGAAATTTTACTGCGCGTACTTTATTCAGCACAAAACGCAGGGTAGAAGCAATTACAAACAAATAACTACGAATAACAATGGATCCGATACGGGCTATAAATGAAAAGACTAATTTGGCGTTAAAAATCACTAACGCTTTTGGGTACAATATACCCCCGCCTTTTCTTTTTGGAAAATCGGTTGTGCTGGATCCACAGCTAAATTCATCGGATTACGACAAAGACAAATTTGACGCGAAGTATGGTAAAAACTTTGAGAGTACACTGTTTTTAGTACCATGTACTTTTACCTATGTAAGGGAAGGCGAAAAGGAAAAAACAGAATTTCAGCTTCCGCTGGATCCACTTATTTCAGTTAGCGGGAAAAACATTATTCGCAGACGTTACGTGGCAAAAAGCAAAATGCGCGGCTCTATTAAGGAAACATGGAGTCAGGATGATTTTGAAATTACTATTGCCGGGCTCCTGCAAGCGGAAGATGAAGAAAAAATGAATGAATATATCAAAACGATAAGAGAAATATGTGAGTGCAAAGAATCGGTAACAATAAAGTGTGGCATACTCATGGATGTTTTTGAGACCACAAGAATAGCCATTGAAAGCTATGATTTTCCCTTTACCAAGGGAATAGAAAATCAGGCATTCACCATTAAAGCGTACTCGGACGATAACTATCAGCTTTTGGAGGAAAAATAATGTTTAAAATGAACTGGAAAATTAGTATTGGCAATTACAATCTGAAAATGATTGAGAGTGTAAAAGTAAAGCGCTCTGTAGAATTATTGGCAGATACGGCTACCATTACACTTCCTGCAACGGTATTTAACAAGGCTTTAAACATTGATGAAAAGATAAAGCGGAGTGATGAAATAAAAATTGAACTTGGCTACGATGATAACCTTGAAACCGAATTTGAAGGCTATGTGGAAAGCATCAGTACGGATGGCGGTTCTTTAGTGTTGAACTGCGAAGATGGGATTTTTTTATATCGTGTTGACATTCCTAATAAGGAGTTTACGAATGTTAAAGTAAAGGACATTCTCAACTATGTAAATACGGAGGTCGGTAAAAAACACAACAAACAGTTTTCATTGGATTGCGATTATGACTTTTCTTATGACAAATTTGTAATTAAAAATGTAAACGGCTATGATGTTCTAAAGAAGATTCAGGAGGAGGCAATGCCAAATATTTATTTAAAGGATAATGTATTGCACATTCACCCGCAATATTCCGAAATATTCGGAGAGGTAAAATATGATTTTTCCAAAAATATTGATGCAGAAGGCACAGACTTGAAATACAAGAAAAAAGAGAACAGGAGGATAAAGGTTACTATTGAATATACCGGCCCTGATGGAAAAACGAAAAAGTACGAGTTTGGCGACATGGGTGGGGAAAGCGTAACACGAAAAACAAGTACAAGCGACCAAAAAAGCATTAAACTATTGGCACAGCAGGAATATGAATCGAAAAGCTATGACGGATACGAGGGGAGTTTTCAGGCTTGGTTGATACCGGTTTGTAGTTCCGGATACCAGGCAACCATTATTGACCCCGATTATGAATATAAGGACGGAACGTATTATGTTCTCGAAGTTGAAACCACATTTAGTAAAGAGGGTGGAGTAAGAGTGATAACATTAGGTAAAATATTGTCAAAGTGAACAAGGCACGCGAAATAAAAAGGCTATTGAAAGAAATGTCCAACGACAACGGAAAGGCGGACAACCGTAATCTGTTTATCTCGGCAGAAGTTGTGGAAGTGGGCGATGAAACGTGCGATGTGGATATTGCAGGAACTACATATACCGGCATTCATTTGGCGGCGGTTTCGGACGGAAACGAAAACAATTTTATCATTAAACCTAAAAAGGGTAGCGTTGTATTGATTTGCGACAAAACAGGCGGCGACATGGCGTGGATGAACGTAGTGGCGTATTCGGAAATTGCAAGTATTACCGGAGTTATTGATGAAGATATTACATTGAAAATAAAAGGCGATGTTAAAGTTGAGTGCGATAAGGTAATTGAATTTAATGGAGGTAAAAATGATGGGTTGGTTGTTGCTGAAAAAACTGCCTCCAAAATTAGCAATCTTGAAAATGAAATAAACCAGCTAAAACAAATACTCACCGCTTGGGTTCCGGCTCCAATGGATGGAGGCGGAGCTTTAAAAGGAGCTATTTCGACGTGGGCAGGCATGCAAATACAGCCCACAACCCAAAAAAAAGACTTATGGAATGACAAAATAACGCACTAATATATGACAGCAAAACAACAATTAAACAAGGATTTGGAAGACGGTTTTAAAAAACTGAAAGGTGATAATATCACTGATCAGGTGGCGAAGGTAATAACAGATGCAGCTGATAAATACATTGTTTTAAAATTAAAAGAATTAGAAATTTTATAATGAGCAAAGGCATAGGCATATTATTGGGTCAAGATGGCGATGTTATGATACGCAACGGCAGTATGGTTGTGGGTGATAGTTCCCTGCAAAATCAATATATGATTTTGGTAGCTCAAAAAAACGAGTTTAAGGAATATCCTACGCTTGGGGTTGGGGTCAGTGATATGTTGGGCGATGATGATGTTTTAGAGTGGAAAAAACGGATTAGGGAGGAATTTAAAAAAGATGATTTGAAAGTGAATAAAACAGATTTGGATTTACAAACGGGCGAATTAGAAATAGACGCAAAGTATAACTAAAAACAAGTAATCATGAGCACATATTACGAAAACGCATTAAGATTTAAAGGAGCGCCATATAAAAGTGGCGGCATGGATATTAACGGCATGGACTGTTCCGGTCTTGTGAACGCTGCTACAGGTCAAAAAAACCGCGTTTGGTCAACGAGTGCGGGCAAACCTCCAGGAAACTGGCAGGAAATTAAACCAAATGCTGTGCATTTGCAATCGCATGACAATTTTATTAAGCTACTTAAAAAGGGGGACTTGCTACTGTGGAAAGGACATGTTGCATTTTTTGCCGGAGGCGTACAACTTTTCCACGCCCGTACCGCCGGAAAGCCAACAGATTTTACTAATGATTTGAAACTTTATTGGTTAAATGCCAAAGGTTATCCTACTGTTTATAGGCAATTATAATAAAATACATAAAACAAAAATACTATGGGCTTTGAAGCAATTATGATGTGGATTATTGCACCGGTTATCGCGACTGCAGCCGGTGGCCTTGGCGGTTGGTTTTTTAGCAGAAAACGACAAAGGATTGACAATATAGATGCAGCTACTGACACATTTAACAAAATCATTGCACAGCTAAGAAGCGAGCTTGGCATTCATGCTGAAGAGAAAGACCGTAATACTGGGCTTATTGAAAAACAGTCGCAGCAAATTAAAGAGCTGACAAGCGAAGTGCACAAACTTTCTAAAGAGGTAGAAGGTTTAAGACGTGAAAAAAAGGAAAATATTATACTTAAAAAGAAAATTGAAAAATATGAGAGCCTTCTTATTACACATAACATTAAATATTAGTATATGAAAAAATTATTGTTTAAATTCATAAAGTATGCAGTATTAGCGGTTGTATTATCCGTTATGGTTACAACAATTGTATTACAGCAGAGGAACATAAAAAGCCTTAAAAATCAAACAAAAGAGCAGAGCGAAGTAATTCTTGAGCAAAGAGGTACAATAAAAGAACTTTTGCAAAAAGAGACATTCCGATTTGATGTTGCGCTAAATGTACGGGATCAATCAAAAATGACCGTTAACGGAAAGGGTAACAGTGGAACTATTAATGTGCCAACCACAAGAACTTATGAGCTTAAAATTGACAGTTCGAGTTTTATACAATTCAATCCATCCCTTCGCATCCCATGACAACCATAACGCCACTTTTTGGACAATCTATTTTCGACATTGCGCTAAAAACGTGCGGAATTGCCGAGGCGGCGTATGATATTGCGCTGGCAAGTGGTGTTAGTATTACGGACAACGTAGAGGGTGATTTGCTCGTGGTTCCGGAAGTTGAAAAGAATAAAAGAATTGTGGAATATTACGCAATTAATTCGATTTCCCCTGCTACAGACTATCAGGAAAAAACGAAAAAACATAGAATTTTTGATTACACATTTGATTACACATTTGAATAATGGCAAGGACAATACAAACTATAAAACAGCAAATGACGGCGGAGTTCCTGTCAGAAGCAAGCATTAGAGCAATCTACAAAATAGACCCGTCCACGCCCAATGACGGCTTTGATAGCGTGTTTTCAAAAGTAAGCATAGAAAACATACTTTTTTACATTGTAGCATTTGCCATCCATATACTTGAGCGAATTTTCGATACCGAAAAAAACAACCTCACCTTGCGCGTAGAAAGTTTGCGTCCGCACACAAAGTCATGGTATGTTGCGAAACTCAAAGCATTTCAGTTGGGGCATGCCCTCAATAAAGAAGGTGGCTATGATGCAATTGGTGTAGAAGCGAAAATAATAAAACATTGCTCGTTAAGGGTGGTAAATGGTGTGTTAGAGTTCCGGATAGCGAATGATGCAAGTGGTGTGCCGCAAATAATTAATGAAAATGACATAAACTCAATTTATGAATATGCCGGGCGTGTATTTGACGCCGGGGTGCATGTTCGGATTTTCTCAAGTAATCCGGATATATACAGGTGCAATCTATTAATAAACTATGACCCGCTTGTACTTGACTCTAAAGGCAGACGAATAGATGGGACAAATGACACGCCTGTTATTGACGCGATTAACAGCTATTTTAGATCGTTCCCATTTGATTCTGAATTTAGCAACATGGCGCTTACGGATGCGTTGCAGGAGGTAAAAGGTGTTTGCGTTGCGCAATTAACAGGTTCGTGGGCAATGCCACCATCGTTGGGTGAACAAGTTATCATTTCAACCTATATTTCGCGCTCCGGCTATATGGCTTTCAATGAAACTCAAAGTGTAATTGGATACGTGATATAAATTATGAATGTAGATTTTAATCGCTTATTGATACTTTTATTGCCTACTTTTTTAAGGAAAGGGGTGTTAAAATCTTTTTTAAAAGCTGTTTCAGTAGCGTTTCAAGATTGTAAAAGAGAAATTGACACATATTTTAAAGAGCTAAATTATCATGCACAGGTTACCCCTCAAGTTTTCTCCCTTGAAAATATGTTAAATCATTTTCTTGACCCGATACATAAACGCATATATATTACGATCCCTGACCCTGAACCACCTTTTTATTTCTACGAAAGCGGTGGTAATAGCGGCGGTGAGGATAACCTTATGAAATATTTTAATGGCGTAGAGGGCGAACATGACGAGTATTTTCTATGGGCAAACACAGGGCACACGCATGGCTTTACAGTGGTACTGCCATTGGAAATGAAAAGCGATGACATGACTAATTATGTTTTGGCGCTTTTAGATAAGTACAAGCTTTTAACAAAATTACCTATAATTCAATATATATGAAAAAACTAATTTTAGATCACTTAGAACACCGTTTGCCTGCAAATAAAGCATTTCTTCAATATATCAATGAGGAGATGCACAGTAACCTAATAGCACTCTACTCTTCCTTTTATCCCGATTCTGAAAATAACGCTTATGTTTTAACGGGTGTTCAAGGAACCACTGCCGGGCTCATGGTAAACTACTCGCAGGGTTTTGTTTTCTACAATAAGGAGATACTTTTCGTTCCGGCGTTTAGCGTGAGTGCAATTTCAGAGGGTGAACGTCCACACGGATTTAATATTTCGACAACTATTATAAATGAAGTATATGCAAGTGGGCAAACGTTACCTGCATACGAAGAAAGAATATTAGTTTTTTCAAACAATGTTCCATCAGGCCCGCTTAGACTCACAAGTTTGATTCGGAAAAATTGGGACATTCCTTTTTCAAAAATGGAAATACCTACTCCGGGTAATTACTTGGAGAAAAAAGAGGCGCAAGTGATTACCAATGGAAATACACAAAGGCTGCTCATGCACTTGCAGGTACTATCCGCAGCATCTGACATTAGCACAGGTGTGCGTTTCCAGTCCGTTTTTTCAAAAAAAGGATTTATCGGCTTTGGGAAAGCCATTAATAAAACAACCCAAAGAACTTTCGATGTATGCGTCTATCAGATTGGAAATTTTACGCTGATAAAGCGCCCGTGGGATGCAGA
>WQTS01000136.1 GCA_009786185.1 Bacteroidota bacterium | reverse complement strand
CAAGAACTTGGGGCTTGTTCGGATTTATCTTGCTTTTATTGACAAATCATCGGTATTTGACAGGCTAATAAGGTTATCTTGTTTCATAGGAAAGTGCAGTGGGAAGGCAGCCACTGACACACAACGGGCGGTTTTGCAAGATGGCGGGTGTACCTCGCGTTGACAATTTTTTGCTATTTTCGCGGTTAGTAGCTCGCGTTGTCAGCGTAAGTAGCCCGCCACCTCGCAAAGCCGCTGCCACGTTAGCTGCAAGTGTGGAAAGGACAGTGCGTAAAGCAAAGTTTGACAAAAACTTACGAAAAAAGGCAAGACCTACAAAGCCGTTAAAGTAGGATAAACGAAAGTAAATATGTCTTTCAAAAAAATATTTTCTACAATCAAAAGTTACAACAATGATAAGGATGATTTGCCAGAATTAAATGATGAATACATCGCATTTATTTCTTATAGCGGAAAAGAAAAAGACAAAAAAATTGCGAATGACCTTCATAAATATTTAGAAAAATATTTTAACCCAAAAATTAAGAAAAAGAATAAGCAAGATCTAATTTTTATAGATAGGCGTGGATTAAATATCGGTGAACTTTTAAGCGTTGAGCTAAAAAAAGCTTTACAAAAATCCGCATATCTCATAGTTGTATGTTCTCCCAATGCTGTAGCCTCTAAATGGGTGGATATAGAAATAAAATATTTTCTAGAAACTTTAGGAAGGACGAGGCAAAATATTATACCTATCATCATTAGTGGCAAAGTTGACTCAGACACTAATATCCCTAATTCTTTAAAACCCTACATACAAATATGGAAAAATGAAATAGGCAAAAATGATTTATTATACCCAAATTACGAAGAAGATGGAATTGAATCTTTTGATAAAATTTTAGCAAAATTAGAAAATTTGCCATATATAGAATTTGTTGAAAAGATAAAAAAGGAAAAAAAGGAAAGAGTATTAAAAAGAACAAAATTTTTGGCAGGAATTATTATAATTTTGGGCATTCTATTTGGCATATTTCTAATTATAATTTTTTTTGCAAATAGTTTTTTTGATAAAATGATTTCTTTTTTAAAACATATCAAAGAGTTAGAAAGAATTCCCTTTATATTAACAATAGTAGCAATAGTAGCTATTTTTTATTTTGTTAAAAAATTTGTTGAAACTATATTAGATTTATTTGATGATTAAAAATTTTAGTATGAATGAAATTAACATAATTGACTTTAAAATGAATTTGGAACAAGGAACTTTTTCTTTGATTCTAAACTTTTACTTATTAATTTCGGTTACTCTAATAATTTTTATAATATATTATTTAATAAAAATTATTAATAAAAGAAAACTCAAATACACCAAAATAGAATTAGTAAAACTCAAACTTTCTTTTAATGGGCAAGAGGCTGAATATAAAGTAAAAAAAGATTTAGAAAAGATTGAAATTGCACATCGAATTTATGTTGAACTAATAACTCGGAAAGCAGCATTAAGATTAGATGAAGCAAATGATATAATTGTTGAAGTATATAATTCGTGGTATTCTTTATTTCAAATAACAAGAGAAGAATTAAAAAATATATCAGGCGAATATTTGTCAGAAAATGATGATGCAGAAGATTTTGTCAAATTACTTACAGATGTTTTAAACAAAGGATTAAGACCACATTTAACAGAATATCAGGCAAAATTTAGAAAATGGTATGGGGAGGTATTGCTTGTAAAAGAAAATAGAAATTTAACACCACAACAAATACAAAGCAAATATGAAAAATACACAGAACTTATAGAATCAATGCGAGCAGTTAATCAATTATTAATTGATTATTCTGATAGTTTGAAACAAATAGTAAAAAATCAAAATATCTAAAAATGGTAAAAAACATTATAAAACTAATAACTCTACTTTTTGCAATAATAGTTTGCATATATTTCATAATATATCTTGACAGAAATGAGATTTTTAATAAAAAAAACAAGAAAATACAAGCAATATATGAACTGCCAGAAAATATTGTAGAAAGTTATACGGAAGCAATTTTGAAGCTTGATTTTAAAATTGCAAAGGACTTATCAACAGATAAAAATAAAAGACGTTTAGATTATATTTCTAAGCAATGGCAAATATTAAAAGAAAAAGATAGCATATTGTATCAAAGTAAAATTAAAGAAGTTAATAAATTTTCAGATATGCTTTTTAACAAAAGGAATGTTGTTATTTCGAGTGTTCCAAATATGAATACTACAATAGAAGTAAAACTTTCTGATATGTATAGAAGTTATAAATATAGAGTAAGGTTGATTGACGGAAAAGTTGATTTAGATGATTTCTCATTCCTTATTCCTTTGGAACACGAAGACCATTTAGTAATTTTTGAATAAAATGGAAACACCTTCAGCTAACGAGCGGTTTGGCACAATGGCGGATAATGCGTTGTTGCTGCAAAACGGCTTGATAAATTTTATATTAACAAGAACTGCGGGCGACAGGATAAAGACAGCCGACAATAATATGATTAATAAGTTTATCTTTTCAGTTAAGCGCTTGAACACATTTTTCGTTCTGCTCGCCTTTTTGGGCTTGAGTATATGTGGCACACAGGCACAAACCCAAGATGAAGGTGTTAATATTAACGGCATAAAATGGGCAACGCGCAATTTAGATGCTCATGGTAGATTTGTAGAAAAACCTGAAGACCACGGCGCACTTTTCCAATGGGGACGTACTGGCGATGGACACGAACAACGCACAAGCATAAATTACCCCACCAACACAAGTACAGGGAATGGGGTTGTAAGCGGCTCAGAAAATTTTGATGAATATGGACAGATTGTAAATACGCATGAGGCTTACGGTAAGTTTATAAAACAATCTGATGCCCCTCAAGATTGGCGTTCTCCTCAAAATGACGCTCTTTGGAATTCGGGTAGCGAAAGTGTTCCCGCAAAAACCGCAAACGACCCTTGTCCTGCCGGTTGGCGTTTGCCTACCAAAACAGAACTTGCTTCTCTTAGTGGTGGCGTATGGACAAATACCCCTGTTGCCGGCTTTAGCTTTGGTAGTGGCAATAATTCACTCTTCCTTCCCGCTGCCGGCTACCGTGGTAGCGTTGATGGTAATATCTACCATAATAGCACATACTGTATGTACTGGAGTAGTACTCCTATAGGTACTGAAGCTTCATACTTGTATATCAGCAGTAGTTTTGGTGTCAACATGCTCACAGGAAACCGAAGTACTAGCCGTTCAGTACGTTGCGTAAGTGACGATGCTGTTGGCATTAATGAAATAGAAAATGGAAAAATTATAATATATCCAAATCCCACGACGGGTAATTTGAGAATTGAAAGCGGCAAGTTGAAAATTGATAATATTGATATTTTTGATGTTTACGGCAGAAAATTATTGTCCACTTTGTCTCTAAGGTCTCAATACACTACCATAGACATTTCTCATTTACCAGCAGGAGTTTATATTGTAAAACTATACACAGAGTCGGGCGAAATGATAAAGAAGGTATTGAAAGAATAGTGGTTAAATTGAACAAAAAAAGTGAATGGCTGCCACTGCTGCTAACGAGCATATTGCCAAAATTGCTGCCTTACCACGCGTGATAAATATCTTGCTATTTTCGCGCCGTTGCTCGCGTTGATAAAGTGCTGAAAATAAGAAATCTCAACAATATACACCACGTTACCTGCCATGTGGGAACACCGTAATATAAGCTGAAAATAAACGTTATAAATAGCTGAATGATAAAAAGAGTGGTTTGAAAAATTGTCAAAACTTTAAAATCATACACAATGAAACAATTATTATTTGCATTAGTACTGCCTTTTCTTCTGATAGGCTGTAAAAAAATGAATTCAGATGATGAAATGCTTCTGAAATTAGCTTACGATAGAAATTATCAATACCCCGAAGGATTTTATAAAGACCCCATCTCACCAAAGCATAATATTTATTACATGAATACAGTAAGTATTTCACCTATAGATGATCGGGATTCTAGATGGATTGAACTTTCAACCAATGACAAAAACGAAGCTTTAGCTTGGTTAAATTTGTCAACCACAAATAGCTCGGATAGTTATTCATTTGTAGGGGAAAAAGAAACGGAAAAATATTTTGAATTTGAATGCAGGGAAAGTAATAACATATACACAATATTATTCCGAGTTCATAAAACAAGCTACTATCATCCTATTTTTAATAAATGGACTGCTTGGAATTTTAATGACGGTATTGAAATGGGATATTATAATGCTACAATATCGGAGCAGAAAGTCAAGGAATGTTTAGAATATTTATGGATTGCAGAAACTCTTTTTCATGGACAAAAAGTGATTAGTTCTAATGTTAAAGAGAGAAAAAATTATTTCGAGTTGCATATCAACTCTTTGGTGCTTATACATGGAGACTGGGGTATGCAAGATGCTGTAAGGGTTTATGACAATTACTTTCGATTTGACAAAAACAGCCAACTTGTGTCATTCAAACAGGTTTTTAAGAAGGAAATTCCCGGAAAAAAATGAAACAGGTAAAATTAATCGGAAATTTATATCAGAATACGGCTTCCCCGGAGAGAAAATGGTCGGAAGCATGTCAAATTTTAAAGCCTATATCATCATATTGCATTACGATAAAGACACTTCAAATCATATTATGGGAGAGAGATTAAAAAAGGCTCTGCTTGAAGGCAATATTACACCCCGTGATTATGCTCATATTATTGACCGCCATTTGGATAATGCCGGAAACCCTCAATTGTATCACAGTATTCCTTTTTTTATGCTTAAACCACTTACTGAAGAAGAGCGTGAGATTGTAAATTATAATCGTGAAAGTATTGGATTAAAGAAACTTAATGAGATAGTGGTAATAAAACGTGGCAAAAATCTTATAGTAAAGCACAAGTAAACAATTAACTCAAAAACTATTGCAAAACGCGAATAAATGTTGTAGGCAAAAATCTACACAATTATAAGACTTTCCACAGAAAACCCGGAAATTAGTTTTCTTCCATCCAAAAACGACAATTCCATTAAAAACAAAAAATCAACCTTTGCGGGTGCAAAATGTTGCATCAATTTTGCGGCGGCGGCGGCAGTGCCTCCGGTAGCTAAAATATCGTCAAAAACTAAAATGCGACGATGGGGTTTTATTGCATCTTGATGAACCTCAATTGTTTCGTTGCCGTACTCCAAATCATATTGTTCGGCGTATGTTTTATGGGGCAATTTTCCTTTTTTGCGAAGCGGCACAAACGGAATATTCAATGCCAGCGCCAAAGCAGGCGCAAAAAAATAGCCGCGCGCCTCCAATGCCGCAATCACATCGGGTTTCAGGGCACGCGCTTTCTCTAACAGCGCGTTAAAAAGCTCTTGAAAAGATTCGGCATCATTTAATACCGTAGTAATGTCATAAAATTTTATTCCCTTTTTTGGAAAATCATCTACTGTTCTAATTTTGGAAATATCAAACATAAAAACCTTTTTAAATTTTTCTGCAAAAAAATTAAAAAAAATGTAGTTTTGCGCATTCTTAATTAAAAAGATGAAACATCCTTATGAAAGTTAGCACATACATTTCCGTCATCGTTCCTTGTTATAACGAAGAACAAGTAATTTCCGAAACTTATAAACAACTCTCTGAGCAAATTAGTGTTATCGGAAAACCGTACGAAATCATCTTTATTAACGATGGTAGTAAAGATGCCACCATTGATATTCTTAAGAAAATTGCAGAAACAGATAACCGTGTTAAAATCATTAATTTTTCAAGAAATTTTGGGCATCAGTGCGCCGTGTCTGCCGGTTTGAAATATTGTACGGGAGAAATTGCCGCCATTATTGATGCCGACCTTCAGGATCCGCCTGCCGTAATTCTCGAAATGGTAAAAATTATGGAAACCGAACAGGCAAATGTAGTGTATGGCGTGCGAAAAAACAGAGCCGGTGAAAGTAAGTTTAAACTTTTGACAGCCAGATGGTTTTATCGCACTTTAAATGCAATGTCGGAAGTGAAATTTCCATTAGATACAGGCGATTTTCGTATTGTAGATCGAAAAATTATTAACCAATTTAACGAACTGAAAGAGAAAAATAAATACATACGCGGATTAATTAGTTGGATGGGCTTCAAACAAGTGCCGTGCTATTACGATCGCGACAAACGATTTGCCGGCGAAACGAAATATCCGCTGCGAAAAATGATCAAATTTGCACTGACCGGACTCTTTTATTTCTCAAAAAAACCACTACAATTGGCAACCTCTTTGGGAACTTTTTGCATCGGATTAGGATTGTTATATTTCTTATGGATGCTGATTGCCGTCATTTTTTCCATAATACATACCGTTCCCGGATGGTTATCCATTATCGGAATTATCATTTTTTTCGGCGGAATACAATTGCTCACTATCGGCGTTTTGGGAAGATATATCGGTAACATTTTTGATGAGACAAAAGAACGTCCCGAATTTATTGTTAATGAAACAATTAACTTCTAATGGATATTAAAGAATTTCAAGCCGGACAATTACTCGAAACCGAAGCAAATCATCCTTGGGAAATGGCACGATTTACTGTGGTTAATGACATTATTTCAAAACATTTACCAAAAAGAAAAATCGTAGGATTAGATTTGGGTTGTGGCGATATTTATTTTTTAGATCAATTCGCGAAAAAACACGCAGGAGCATATTACGCTGTAGATATTGCATTTACAAAAGACATTATTGAGGAGTTACATTCAAAATATCAAAACCCCAACATAACATTATACAATTCATTGGAAGAAATTAATGTTGGTTTTAAAATGGATGTTGTTTTTGTAATGGATGTAATTGAACATATTGACCATCCTGTTGATTTTATTAAAACACTTATCAGCCAAAAATATATTGACGAAAATACACTGTTTTTGTTCACAGTACCGGCTTATCAATCTCTGTTTTCTAATCATGATAAATGGATTGGTCATGTGAAACGTTATACGCCAAAGCTCTTAAAAAGAGAAGTTTCCTTAGCCGGCTTGCAAACAATTCATTCCGGAAGCTTTTTTGCTACTTTACTTTTTCCAAGATTGTTAACAAAAATAACGGAAAAGATAAAAAAGGCAGATTACGAAAAATCAACAGGAGCCGGTGGATGGCGTCATGGAAAAACGATCACAAACTGTTTTAAAACAATACTCAAAACGGATTATTACATTTTTGGGAAATTTTTCAAAAAGATTGGAATTAAAATACCGGGATTATCCACTTATGTTGTATGTAAACTGAATGTGAATAACGAATAATAGAATAGCAATGAAACATTTTTTTAACGAAAACAAAAAGAACCCGTGGTTTTGGGCATTTTTTATTGTAATTGTGGTAACACTATTTGCCATGCCCATAATGAGTAAAGATGCCGGCAACTCCGGCGATGAGGATGGGTTTCAAATTCCGCATGCGAGAAATGTGGTTAACTATTTTAAAACAAGCGGAGAAGACACAACGTGTATGTCTTTCGAAAACCTAAAGTATTACGGTTCTTCTCCCGACGTGCTCATGCAATATTGGAACGATTTTTTTGATGTAGAAAATATTAGTCAATCTCGGCACATTTTTAATGCGCTATATGGTTGGATTGCTTTGCTTTTTGCAGGTTTAATTGCGTGGTTAATAGGAGGATGGAGAGCCAGCGCCATCACCGTATTATTACTTTTCTTTTCACCTCGTTTTCTTGGGCACTCTTTCAATAATCCAAAGGATATTCCGTTTGCGGCAGGCGTCATGGCAGCCACTTACTTTATGATTCTGTTTTTCAGACAATTTCCGAAAGTCAAAATTTCAACATTAATCTTTTTAATTCTATTCATAGCATTTTCCATAAGTGTACGTGTTGGCGGCGTTTTATTGTATGCTTATTTCGGATTGTTTGGGCTTGTTTATTTGATTGTTGATTATATGAAACATCGTAAGGACAAGGCGCGCCTTGCCCCTACATTCAAATCAAAATTTTTAAGAATGTTTCTCTACGGTTTAGGCGTGGTTATCGTATCCTATTTTCTAGGTATACTGCTTTGGCCCTACGCAAGGTTGGCGCCCATAAAACACACGTTAGAAGCATTTTCCGAAATGTCTGCTTTTGCCATCGGTATCCGCCAACTCTTTGAAGGTTCGCTGCAATGGTCGGATATGCTCCCTTGGTATTATACTCCAAAATTTATATTCATGACGATTCCTATAGCAGTAATTATCGGATTGTTATGCTTTTTTGTTTTATTATGGAAAGATAAAAAGAACTATTTTAACTATTTTATTATTGCTTTTGCCTTTCTATTTCCTATTTTTTGGATTGCATACAGCGGCGCAAACGTTTACGGTGGCTGGCGACACTCACTGTTTGCCTATCCGCCTATGGTAGTGGCTGCGGGATTGGGATTCAATCTGTTTATTGAATGGATTTCAAAAAAAACAACAAAAAGTGCCATTATTAACATTGCAGTAGTTGTTGTTATACTATTGCTCTTGTGGCACCCCATTCGTCACACTGTTAAAAATCACCCTTACCAATATATTTATTTTAATGAGTTAGCCGGTGGAATAAATAAAGCGTATGGCAATCATGAAATGGACTATTATTATCACTCCACGCGCGAAGCCTCAGAATGGGTCATTGCCAACGCCATAAAATCGGGATTAGAAACCGGTAATAAAATAAAAGTCGCCACGTGGCACCCTGCTTCCGTGCAATATTTTTTTAGAAACGATACCGCTGATTTTCATGTAAGTTTTTCAAGATGGTATGAAAGAGGAAACAGCGACTGGGATTATGCCATTTTTACCATTACAGGCATCATGTCGGAAGAAATAAAAAATGCGAATTTTCCTCCAAAAAATGCAATTTATCAAATAAAAGTGGATGGCAAACCTATTGGTTTAGTTTTAAAAAGAGAAACGAAAGACGACTTCGCCGGATTTCAATTAAAAAACAAAAAAGAATTTGAATCTGCTATTTATCATTTAAAAAAAGTAGCAGAAACGGATCCTACCAACGTTTCGGCATTTATTAATTTAATTGAGTCGTATTTTAATACCGGCAAAGTAGACTCTGCAAAAATTTATATTGATCAACTGTTGGAATATGTGCCCAAATATGAGCCGGTAAATTATATGTTGGCGCATTACTACAACGCTACTCGAGAGTTTGATAAAGCGCTGAAAGTATTAAAAACAACTCGTGAAAACAATGTGAATTTTAAAGCGGCGTATCATTTTGCATTTCAATTATATGCACAACAAAATGATCTTAAAAATGCTGAAAAAATGATGCTGGATCTTTTGAAAATCAACCAGTTAGATGAACAAGGTTTTAATCAATTAATTACGATATATAAAGCGCAAGGATTAGACGAGCGCGCAGCATACAAAAAAGCCTATAGAAAACACATAGAAGTTTTTGAAAAATTGGGGAAAAAGAAAGAAGCGCAAATCTATCGAGATGCGCTGAAGAAATTATAACGTAGGGACGTTGCGCGCAACGTCCCTACTTGTATTACCTTACTAAATTCAATGTATCGGTGGCAATTACCAATTCCTCATCGGTGGTAACCACCATAGCCGCAGTTTTGCAACCGGGTTTGGTCAACAACTGATCTGTTCCGCGAATATTATTTGTTGATGGGTCAAACTCAATGCCAAAGAATTGCATGTTATCAAGAATTCCTTCTCTTACGCCTCTGTCGTTTTCGCCTACTCCGCCGGTCAACACAACCAAATCCACGCCATTCATCGCAGCGGCATAAGCGCCAATATATTTTTTCACGCGGTAGCAGTAGGTTTTGAGTGCAACTATGCTGCGCTCATCGCCTCTTGCAACGCCATCTTCCACCTCGCGCATATCGGAGCTGCCTTCAACAATTCCTTTTATACCAGAATCTTTATTAATAAGCGTGTTCATGGCTTTAAAATCCATGTTCTCTTTTTCAGCGATATAAAGCAAAGCACCCAAATCCAAATCACCGCAACGGGTACCCATAATTAAACCCTCTACCGGCGTAAATCCCATAGAAGTGGCTACGGATTTTCCATTTTTAATGGCGCAAACCGAAGCTCCGTTTCCTAAGTGACAAGTGATAATTTTCAGATCTTCATAATTTTTACCTAATAGCGCTGCTGCTTTTTGTGCTACATATTTATGACTGGTACCATGGAATCCGTATCTACGAATTTTATTTTTTTCGTAATATTTATAGGGAATCGCGTATAGAAATGCTTCTATAGGCATAGTTTGATGGAAAGATGTATCAAAAACGCCCACTTGTTTTACTTTAGGCAACATTTTCATCATCACTTCAATACCGAGCAAATTGGCGGGATTGTGCAACGGCGCCAATTCACAAAGTTTTCCAATTTCTGCTAATTCTTTTTCTTCCAGCACCATGCTGTGTTTGAAGTATTCTCCTCCGTGCGCCACGCGGTGCCCTACTGCCTTAATTTCATCTAAACAAGCAATTACTCCATGATTTTCATCCAATAATGCTTCTAAAATTAATTTAATGCCCTTTTCGTGGTCTTCAATTGTTGTATGCAAACGATATTTTTCGCCAGTAGCAGGTTTGTGGGTAAAATCACCCTCCTCCATGCCAATACGCTCTACTATGCCTTTTGTCAATACGTCAGCGTTGTCTTCCATGTCAATTAACTGATATTTTATGGAAGAACTTCCGCAGTTTAAAACTAAAATTTTCATATTAATTAATAACTTACTAATGATTTGTGTTTGTATTTTTAAGTTCACAAAAATACACGAATTTTAAAATGTCTTGCAAAGAATTGCATTTTTTCGGATTAACACATTTTTTAGGATACGCCAAAAAAAATAAAAACAATAAAAAAACGTTAAAAAGCAAGCCGCAAATTGTTAAGTATTACAGTTTCATTTTATGCCTTTTCATCGTTTAAATCTCTTACTCACTTTCGATTACGAGCTTCCGCTTGGAGGTGTGAAAAATAGCTACGATGATGCATTATTTGCACCTACCGAACAACTGCTTGATTTGGCGCAACAATTACAAATTCCGCTTGTCTTTTTCGTAGATATTTTGAGCTATGTTAAATTTGCAGAATGGCAAGAAGCATCTTTTTGTAAACCGTTTAAAAATCAGGTGCATAAAATGCTTCAACAAGGGCATGAGGTACAATTGCATATTCATCCGCATTGGTTGGATACTACATTTGAAAACAGAACTTTTATTCCTTCTTTCAAATATTCGTTAGGTGATTTTGAAGATGTTGAAATTGAGCCGATTATTGCACAAAGCATACAACAATTACATGCACTTTGTCAAGAACTAAAGCCTGGTTATCAATGCAATGCGTTTCGAGCAGGAGGCTGTAGCTTACATCGCAAAGCCCATATCATTCTGCCGGCTTTGTACAAAAACGGCATCCGCTACGACAGTTCCGTTTGTAAAGGCTATTTTTCCGCTTCTTCTATTTTTAAGGTGGATTTTAGAAAAACGCCTAAGAAAGCCAATTGGTTTCTATCTGAAGACGGCGATTTTTCTAAAGAAGGAGAAACCGGAATATTAGAAATTCCTGTTGCAGGAAAGCCTAAGTCGCTTTTTGAAATGCCCACTACATTCAAGTTAAAAAAGTATGCCGAACGTGCGGCAAATCGTGGCGACATGCTGTATGTTAATTTTTCTAAAAATATTATAAATAGGCTGAATAATTTACTTTCGGCGCGTATGCTTACAGTAGATAATTATACGTATAATTTGGATTATTTAATGCAAATTTTGGATTATAATTTGAAGACATTTGCCGCAGAAAAAGAGATTTCGTTGGCGCTGATTGCGCATCCTAAATCTATGGGCGATTATGCGTTTGCTTTGTTAAAAGATTTTGTAATAACCATGCGGGAAAAATATGACGATACCATTTGTTTCAATAATTTTAACGGAATACAACAATGATGACGCAAATTCTTTATAAAATTCTGCCTGAAAAGCAGTTCCGGAAATTAGCGAAACTGTTTCATCAAATCAAAAAGAAAATTTATACTCCATTTTCAGAAAAAGATTTTAAAAGATTGTTGCAGGATGAGTTTCATATAAAAAAGGGTGACACGGTGGCAGTACACAGCTCCATGGATAAACTCAACATCGCTTTTTCTCCATACCGGTTGCTGGAAATTTTGTTGGAAACGGTAGGAGAAGAGGGAAATTTGCTGTTCCCCTGCTGGCAATTTTCCGGACGCACGGAAGATTATGTAACTCAACCTGATGTTGTGTTTGATGTAACTCACGATCCAAGCAAATTGGGATTGCTGAGCGAGTTGGCAAGGCGGCACCCCGAGGCGGTGCGCAGCGCCCATCCCACGGCTTCGGTGTGCGTAATCGGGAAAAATGCGCAAGAACTTACCGAGACTCATCACTTAGATCCTTATCCGTGCGGAACGGAATCGCCTTTCTATAAAATGCTTGCGCATCACGGAAAAATTATCGGATTGGGCGAAAAAATTGTCAGTTTAACTTTTTTACATTGTATTGAAGATGTGCTTCGCGATATTTTTCCGATAGAAACCAAGCATAAAATGCCTGTGCAAATACCGGTAATTTTGCCAAACGGTAACCGTATTACCTGCGAAGTTTTTTATCAAAAAAATCTGTTTAATAGCATTTCTATTGATTTGATAAACAAAAGTATATCTAAAAAAGCGTGCCATTCGTTTTCTTGCAGGGGCTCTAACTTTTTCGTATGTGATGCTTCGTTGTTTTTCAATGAAATGAAAGCGCTCACCGAGCAAGGTAAAACTATTTACGGTAATTACGCCTCACATTCCCCCACGCATCTACCTCAAAACTTTCATCCAAATCGAAAAGATTAAAAATCAAATTTTTCCTGCAAATATCTTGTGTATCACCCATATAAGTAACACGCCCGTTTTTTAACAACAAACTTTTCGGAATCGCTTGCATGGCTAATGCAACATCGTGAATAACCATTAAAATAGTGGTTTGTTTCGCATGATTAAGCTCCGATAAAATTTCCAATATTTCAAACTGGTGCGGAATATCCAAGTTTGCCAACGGTTCGTCTAACAACATTAACGGCGCCTGCTGTGCAATGGCGCGCGCAATCAGCGTGCGTTGAAACTCTCCGCCACTTAATTGAGAGGTCATGCGATCTTTTAAAGAAAGCAGATTTGTTTTTTTTAAAGCATCAACTACAATCTCTTCATCATCAGGATTGTAAGTATTCCATCGCGTTTGGTAAGGATGTCGCCCAAACATCACCATATCAAAGACTGAAAAATGATATACCGGCTCACTGCGCTGCGGCACTACGGAAATTTGCTTTGCTAATGCTCTAACATCGTAATTTTCAATTTTTTTACCTAAAATATAAACCTCTCCTTCCTGCTTTTTCAACGCACCGGATAAAATATGTAACAAAGTGGTTTTTCCTGAGCCGTTGGGTCCGATTATGGCGCAATAATCTCCTTTTTTTAGCTCAAAAGACACATCTTTTAAAACATTATCTTTTTGATAGCAATAGGAAATGTTTGAAATGGAGAACATTATTTAGTGCTTAGTTATTTTGTAAGGCGAAAATAAAATTTTTTCAGCACAGAGACGCGGAGACTCACCGAGGCGCAAGTTTTGAAACGGTTATGGCTTTCAGCCAATATTATTGAAACTTGCAAATTCGCGGGACAAAACCTTATTTTCATCTTATGCAACAACAAAACGACCTTAGTAGCAAAAGATTACGCGCATATACCCATAACCTTATTGAATTTTTCAATCTATCTCTACAAAAACTAAATGAAAATTTCGAAATCTGGATTAAAAACAATATTTTTGCGTGTATTTAGGTGTTAGGCGTCATGCAGGGACAGGACATCGGATACAACGAAATTATATATTGAAAAAAATGAGAAATTTGAAAAACATCTTCTTGACATTGTTTGCGGCATCACTCTTTTATACCGCCCAAGGACAAATCAATCTTTGTGGAGATAGTATTTCGGATTTTCCAATTGATAAAAAACTATTTCATATTAGAGAAAGTTTACGAAAATCGGGAATAGACACTATCGTGATTTATAGTCATTGGATATATACTAAGGATTTAATTGGATATGGCAAAGTATGTTGGAAAAAGAAAGGACAATCTTATTTAATATTTCTCAGTATTAAATCGGAAAATCCTACTCCAATAGAGCCGTCGGTTGCAATAGCGAAGGAATACAAAACAACTGATTCACTCATTAATTTCTTTTTTGAAAATAATTTAGATACTATTGAAACGAATCAAGATAAATGGACGGAGTATGATGGTAGACATTTTATAAGTATTAGTTGGTCAGAAAACGAATATTGTTTTGTAATTCCAGACAGCATCGTTCAATCTAATCCGGAAAATAAAAGAGTTCAATGGATAAAGAATTTTAAATCAGAAAGTGCAGGCGTAACTTTTTTTAGAAAAGGTGCATATAGCGTAACTTGGCCAACAGTTTCGCCCAAAAAAGATAAATCTAAAAAATGGAAACAGTGAAGCACGACCGCCTAACGAGCATATTGCCATAATTGCGGCAGTGCCTCGCGGGATAAATATGCTAAATCAAATATTTGCTCGCGTTGAAAGTGTGCTGGGAAGCCGCAACTACGGCAATATGCCGCCACGTTATCGGCAAGCGGTGAACAGCGCAGTGAGACAAGAAAATACGAAAAAAATGACAATGAAAAATCAAAAAAAAATATACAATGAGAAAAATAGTAACCATTTTAAGCATTCTTGCATTCCTTGTAAACAGTTGTGGACAAGCGACGAATAAACAACACAAAAATATTGTAGAAACGCAACAAGACATATCCGAAAAAAGTGATTTAGAAAGCAAATTGCGCGAAAAATATTTGCATTTCTTTGAAAATTATGGATACTCATTTGAAAGTATGGAATATTATAAGAATATAGATTGTATCGGTTTAGGTGTTGTAAGTGCAAAAGGTGTTCATTTTCAATTGATTGTAGATACAATAAGTATGCAAAAAATAGAAATAAAAAATATAAAGACACAGGATTTTTTGATACCTCTGTTTTGGAAACCCGAACATATGACAGTTGTTGAAATTTCAGAAAATTGGTATGAAATACGAGCCAATACCGAAATGACAGTTTGGGTTAATAAAAGTGAGTTCAATTTTTATACTTGGGAAGACTTACTGAAAGGCAACACCACTTGTATTCTCGCTGACATTGTTTATATGGAAAAAGATATTCATTCAGACTTCATTGAACAGCGTGAAGATAATACTGAGTATGCGTTAATCGTGGAAAAGGTAGAAGGCAATTGGGTTTATGTGAAAGCGGAAACAGCAGATGAGATTATAATAGACCGTTATTGGGTGCGTTGGAAAGACGAAAATAACAAATTGCTTATAATACCAATTTTCTTACCATAAAAAGAAATGAAAAAAGATGAAAAAGGAAGAGTGATAAAAACGCCACCCCGTTATCGGCAAGCGGCGGACAGCGCAACGGGACAATGACAGCGAAACTTGAAAAGTAGAAGAAAAAACAATATCTTTGCAGAAAAAATTTGATAGTGAGAAAAATAGTAATCATCTTAAGCATTTTTGCGTTAATCGCAAGTAGTTGTAGATATGCAACTAAAAAGCAGACAGGAAACGAAAATAATTCAGTTTGTCAGCAAGACACGCTCATTAAATTGTCCGAAACGCACGGAATTTTGTATTTGCGATACGACAAGGAAATGGAATTATGGTACGAGCCACATATCGTGTATTTTAGCAAAAATGACACATTGAAAATTCAGGATTTTTTTATTGAAAATGGCAGTGACCTATATGTTAATGTTTCCCCCAATAAAAAATATGCGGTTATTGACAACATTGCCAAAGGCTATGTGGAAGGTGTAGAAGAAAAAATATTACACGAAATTTATTTTTGCGTCATAATAGACATAGAAAATGCCAAAGTGATTGAAACAATGCAGTCTGATTGTTCGGGTGAGTGGGACAAAGACAATAATTGGGTAAGTGGCGATAAAATTATATTTTCTTCTACGGGAACAATCCAAAATGAAACTCAATATTTGCATTCAGCAGAGAATTTTCTAAAACAACTTATGAATGGCAAGAAATTGCAATTGTTTTTTAGTGATAATTGGACATTCATTTATCACAAAGACAATAGATGTGATGGCTCAACTGACGGAGAAAAAGCGAATTTATCGCCTTTTGAAATAGACAAGATTCTCAAACTAAAAGTAAAGAATGATGGAGATGGTTGGGCGTGCGAGAAAAAAGAACCAACAGAATTTTATTTGAATTTCAAATTGAAAGAGCAAGTTGAAAATTGGAGTAGATTTGAAATACCAAACTACGAAAATCAAGGTAAAAATGGCATTGTACACATTGTTGGCGATGGAGAGTCTGACTACTTAGTTCTACATTATGACAACAATAACTTAATCGTAAAAATGGAATATAGAAGTGAAGACCCTGGTTAAAAAATGGGCTGCCGATAACGAACGATTTCACGCAAGCGGGGGTGTATGCCCGCTGAAAGTTTTGTGGGAATTTGGAAGATAAATCCGTACCCCTTTGTGCGCTCCGCATCTTCGCACTAAAAAACCTCAACACAAATTTTTCCTATATCTTTGCCAATCAATTATAATAACAAACTATGGGAAATATCGTAGCCTTAGTAGGAACTCCAAATGTTGGAAAATCAACACTTTTCAACCGTTTAACACAAACACGTGAAGCCATTGTAGATTCAATTGCCGGCGTTACACGCGACAGAAATTACGGAAAATCAGACTGGAACGGCTATGAATTTTCGGTAATTGATACCGGCGGCTATGTGGTAGGTTCAGATGATATTTTTGAATCTGAAATCCGAAAACAAGTGGCGCTGGCATTAGATGAAGCGGATGTAATCATTTTTATGGTGGATGGTCGCGAAGGCTTAACACCTTTAGATGAAGACGTTGCGAAAATGTTGCGAAAATCGAAAAAGCCGTTTTATTTAGTTGTAAATAAAATAGATAGTCCTACAAATTTTTTAGACCATACCGAATTTTATGCACTGGGATTTGAATATATTTTCCCCATTTCAGCAATTTCAGGTAGCGGCACCGGCGATCTTTTAGATGAAATCGTTAAGCATTTTTCTAAAGAAGAAGATGCTTACGACGAAGAGCTTCCGAGAATTACGATCGTGGGCAAGCCTAACGTGGGTAAATCTTCCATTATCAACACTTTTCTCGGAAAAGAGCAAAGTATCGTTACCCCGCTCGCCGGCACCACCCGCGATTCGATTTACACCCGTTTCAATAGTTTTGGCTTCGATTTTTATTTGGTAGACACCGCCGGATTACGCAAAAAGAAAAAAGTGGAGGAAAATTTAGAGTTCTACTCCGTTATGCGCGCCGTTCGCGCCATAGAAAACAGTGATGTGTGTATTTTAATGTGCGATGCCTCAGAAGGTTTCGATGCACAAGATATTACCATTTTCAGTTTGGCTGCACGAAATCGCAAAGGCGTAGTGGTTGTAATGAATAAATGGGATTTGGTAGAAAAAGACCACAAAACCCACAAAGAATATGAAGAGTTAATTAAAAAACGACTTGCCCCATTTAGCGATGTACCGGTTATTTTTACTTCCGTAATTAATAAACAACGTATTTTCAAAGTGTTGGAAACTGCGGTAGCCGTTTATGGAAACAGGCAGCGCAGAATCTCTACTTCGGAATTAAACGACACGTTGCTGCCCATTATCAAAAACCAACCCCCTCCGGTGGTTAAAGACAAAATGGTGAAAATTAAATTTATAACGCAACTTCCCACGCCTTTTCCGGCATTTGCTTTTTTTTGCAACCTTCCTCAATATGTGCGTGAAGACTACAAACGGTTTTTAGAAAACAGAATACGGGAGAGGTGGGATTTTTCGGGTGTTCCGGTAGAGATTTATTTTCGAAAAAAGTAAGGTTTTAGCATGCAGACAACTCGCTAAAAATAATACTATTGCAGCCCATCAAATTATTTTACTATGACATTGAAGTCCAAAATATTAGTTATCTATACCGGCGGTACTATCGGTATGATTATGAATCCGGAAACCCATGCGCTGGAGCCTTTCCCTTTTAAAAATATTTATACTCATCTACCGATGTTACATTTGGTGGATGCAGAAGTTTCTTTCAAAGAAATGCTGCCTCTTATCGATTCGTCGGACACCACCCCTCAATTTTGGGTTCGATTGGCTACATTAATCTATGATAATTATAATGATTATGATGGATTCGTGGTACTTCATGGCACGGATACGATGGCTTATACGGCATCGGCGTTGTGTTTTTTATTAGAAAACCTATCCAAACCGGTAATTTTAACGGGATCGCAGTTGCCGTTAGGCGTAATACGCACCGATGGTCGTGAAAATATCCTAAATTCCATTGAGATAGCCGCTGCTAAAAAGGAGGGAAAACCCAGAGTTCCCGAAGTGTGCATTTATTTCGAAAATTCGCTTTTCAGAGGAAACCGCGTCTATAAAGATAATGCTGAGCATTTTAACGCTTTCCACTCTGCTAATTATCCAAAATTGGCAAAAGTGGGCGTACATATCAGGTATAACGATACGTTTATTCGTCAAACCTCCGAGCAATCATTGATATTGCATACCAAATTGGATGAAAATATTGCTATTTTAAAGCTCTATCCGGGTATTAGTAAACAGGCGATGCGTTCGGTTTTTAATACCGAAGGATTGCGTGCCGTAATTTTAGAAACTTTTGGATCGGGAAATGCTCCATCTAATCCCGAATTTATCTCAATATTGGAAGAGGCTGTACAAAAAGGAATTGTCATTGTGAACGTTACACAGTGTAAAGGCGGCGGAACCGTGGAAATTGGGCGTTACGGCGCAAGTGTATTGCTTAAAAAAATTGGTATCGTAAGCGGGCATGACATTACTACTGAAGCTGCCGTAGCCAAACTCATGTATTTTCTCGGCGAAGGACTTTCCAACGAAGAAGTGAAACATTATATGGGAGTTTCGTTAAGGGGAGAAATTACGGTGTAATATTTGCAGCAAAATTAAAACGAAGAATATTATGTTAATAAAACAAAAAAGCCGAGCTATAAACTCGGCTTTACTTTTTTATGTTCAATGATTAATACTTTCCGCCTGCGTATTCTCCTCGCTCTCTTTTAGTTGTAGCATAATTAATTTTTAATGCATTGTTCGCACGGAGTTCACCTTTAATTAAATTAATGTAGCGCATTTGAATATCTCTATCGGCTTTAATAGAAAACGTAAGTCTGTTTTTGTCTTCTTCGTTACGAGATTCTTTTTCAACGGCAATAAAGTCGCGCACATCACCTACTAAATTTTCTTGTTTAACGGTTTGGTCATTTAATTGTACGGAAACTCTTCCGGGAGGGAGTGTGTTCTCGTTCGGGCTTTTAGGAATACCAATATAAATAGTAGCCACCAATGATTTTTTCTCTAATTTTTGAATTTCCGTAGCGCTCGGCATGGTAAGTTTAACCCTAACATCGGTTTCTCGCATATTGGAAATTACCATAAAGAAAAACAAGAACATAAAAACAATGTCAGCCATGGAGCCGGTGCCCATTGCTGCTAATTCTCGTTTCTTATCTTTTTTAAAACGTGCCATAATTTTCTCCTTTCTTGTTTATTCTGCTTTACCAAAGTTTTGTGGTGGCGCTTCGGAAATATTCATCGGAACGGCTCTTTGAACTGCTTTTTGCAAAGTGGTATCCAATTTGTCGTACACTTTTCCGAAAAATTGCAACGAAACTTTATCACGGAGTTCGTTTACAGCGCGTTGCAGTTCGTTTTGCACCTGAACATACATATTATACGACGTACTTTGGTCGTTTGTGAGTGAGAGTACGCCTTTCGAAACAGGAAATTCGCCCATATTTTCAATAAGTCTTAATTCCTTTTCGGGAAGATGCGGATTATTCAAAGGGTTTTCCAAAAACTCTTTTGCGCGACTGGTAAGTTGACTTAGCGGAACATGTTCGCCATTAGCAAGAATTTCATCATTAAAATTCACCATAACATTAAATACATTTCTTCTATTAATGTCAACTTGTGTTTTTTCCTCGCTGGGAGGCGGCAAACGTCTTGGAATCCCCTGTTCTGTATTAATCGCCGAGGTCATCATAAAAAATGTCAATAGCAGGAACGATATGTCTGCCATTTGAGCGGTATTAATTGCGGGGAGTTTCTTTGCCATATTATTTCTTTTTAATTGCGTTAAAGATCATGGTACCCACAATGATTGCGATAGTACCGAAGAGCATGCTGTATCCAACAAACAACCCTGCGCCTACCCATCTTACAGTACCGGCATCGGCTCCTTCTTTAATCATAACAGGCGAAAGTTCCGAAGAAGCAGTGGCATAACCGATAATTACCAATAATATTAACGCACCAATGCCTATCAACAGGCCTACATTGCTCTTCATGTTTGCAAATGTATTCCACAATAAGAATACCAACATAACTGCACACGTGGCAAAGAATAATATATAAGACAAAATCAGAGTTGTATTAAAACTTCTAGCTTCTGATTTAAAAGTTCTAATATTCTTTTGAAGTTCTTTTAAGTCATATTCTTTTTTAGTTGTAGAAATCACAGCATTAATATCGGTAACTTGTTTTAGTAAAGTCGTTTCTGCTTTTACAGCGTTTATTCCTCGCAAATAATTTTGGCTAACTATTTGATAGTCCGCATTTAGGTTATCGAAATAACGTTGAAAATCCGCAAAAGAGTTTACGTTATTAAAACCATTAATAAAATATTGCGGATCATCGGCTAAAGCGAACATTGATCTTGAATATTCAGGAAATTTAGCTTTAAAGTTATCGAATGTTTCTTGATTAATGATGTTACCTAAATGGAAAATAAAGGTATAGAAAATATCACGTTGTAATTTTTCTTTTTTCAATTCGGCGTTACGCGCGTTAAGAACTTCTTGGTATTTAGCAATGAAGTCGGGGAGGGTTTCAATGGTTGCGTTCTCCAAATCAATGAGCATTTGGGGGTTGCTTGTTCTTATTTCAACAATGTTCTTGAATTTGTCTTTTGTCTCTTGATTAAAGCCAAATCCGAACAACACCGCTAAAATTACTGCTAACCCGGCGATCGCAAATATGGTAATGTTAATAATTTTTCTCATATTATGAATCTTAAATTACGTGAGAAAGCAATTATTTATTTCTAATCATCATATCCATGAATGAAATCGTAGCGTCTTCCATATCCACAACGATGGCATCAATTTTAGATATAATATAGTTGTAGAAAACTTGAAGAATAACTGCCGTGATCAAAGCAAATACGGTGGTAATAAGTGCAAGTTTCATACCTCCTGCCACAATGGTTGGAGAAATGTCACCGGCTCTTTCAATATCGTCGAATGCAAGTACCATACCCACAACCGTACCCAAGAATCCGATCATCGGAACGATAGCGATGAAAAGGGAGATCCAACTTAGGTTGCTTTCCAATTTTCCGATTTGCACGCTACCATATGCTACCAATGCTTTTTCAACGGAGTCGAGTCCTTCATCGGCACGTTCAAGACCTTGATAAAATACGCCTGCCAAAGGTCCTTTGGTATCTCTACAAACTTGTTTTGCTTTTTCGATACCACCTGCTTTTAAAGCTTCGTCTAATTTGCTCAATAATTTTTTAGAATTAACGGTAGCCAAGTTTAGATAGAAAATTCTTTCAATAATAAAAGCCAATCCGATAATCATACATATAAGAATGGGCGACATCCAAAGCGCAGTACCTTCAATAAATTTGTCTTTTAGAACAAAGTGTAAGCTCTGCTGAACTTGGTCGTCGCTATCTTCAATTAGCGCGGCTTGCTCTGTTTGTTCAATTTGGGCGGATTCTTCCGCAGTTTGGTCATTTTGTGCAAAAGAATTTTGCGTCATACCGAAGGTTAAAAAACCTGCAACGGCAAATAAAGCGATTAGTTTTTTCATAACAACTGTACGTTTTAAATTAATGATTTAATGATTTTTTAAGTTTATAATTTGTTTGTTTAACGTCATTTAGCTTGCGGAGAGAAAGGGATTCGAACCCTTGAAACGCTTTCGGCGTTTACACACTTTCCAGGCGTGCGCCTTCGACCACTCGGCCATCTCTCCTCTCCTCTTTTTTGAGCGGGTAAAAATAGAAAAAAAAGTTTTCGTACGGATAGAAAAAAAGAACATATCCGTTTTTTATTTTTTCCGCTCCGTTTTTATGTTTTTTGCCAATAATTCAATGAGATATATCGTGAAAATTCCTAAAATGCAGTATACAACAGCAATTACAAACTCTGTATTCATCTGCGGTAAATTCCATTCGAAGCCTGTGATAACTTCTTTTTCGCCAAACGTTTCAATAATTGATTCTTTCCAGGGCCACAATGTTCCTAACGAACCTAAAATAAAGCCGGTAAGTATAGCTATGGTAGCGTTGCGAAAATGCTTTAGTAACCACGACAAAAAATGAGAAAAAGGGATCAATCCAACTACTGCTCCGATAATAAACGGGATCAATATTTCGAGTCGCACATGATTAACGGCGTCAATCATAATAAGATAATAGTTGCCCATTAGCAGCAGCACAAAAGCGCCGCTGGTTCCGGGTAAAATCTTACAGCATATTGCAATAGCTCCACAAAGCATCAGATAGAAAAAGTTGTCGTTTTCCGTGCCCGGAGTAGCAATAGAGACGTAAGCGGCAATAATGGCGCCAATTACAAAAAATGCAACCTCTTGAATGCGCCATTTTTTTATTGTTTTTCCAAGGAAAAAAACGGAAGCAAATACCAACCCAAAGAAATAAGCCCACATATAAACCGGATAATCGCGGAAAAGGATTTCAAATAGTTTTGCTAATGAAACAATAGCTACCAAGTTTCCAAATACTACATTTAGTAAGAAGATCAAGTCCGTGTGCCGTGCAAATTCGCGAAAATTACCTTTCAGCAATATTTTGAGCGCTGCTATGTCAAATGATTTCAACGAGTTGATGAGTCTTTCAAAAATACCCGTAATCATTGCAATAGTGCCGCCCGAAACGCCCGGAATAGCGTTTACCGCACCCATTGCGAGGGATTTGATGAATACGATTAGTTGTCCGTTAAACCATGTTTTTCTCATTTTGAATTCTGAATTTTGAATTAAATTTTAAATTTTTAAATTTTTAAATCTTAATTTTACCCATTCATAAATAGAAGGAATTCCTCATTATTTTTTGTTTTTTCCATTTTATCTTTAATAAACTCCATTGCCTCAATGGTATTCATATCGGCTAAGTGGTTACGAAGAATCCATACGCGTTGCAGAGTTTCGGGCGCTTGTAGCAGGTCGTCGCGGCGGGTGCTGGAAGCTACAATGTCCACAGCAGGGTAAATGCGCTTGTTAGAAAGACGTCTGTCTAATTGCAACTCCATATTTCCGGTGCCTTTAAACTCTTCAAAAATCACCTCATCCATACGCGAGCCGGTTTCCGTTAAAGCGGTAGAAATAATGGTGAGTGAACCGCCATTTTCTATATTCCGTGCGGCGCCGAAGAAGCGTTTGGGTTTTTGTAAAGCATTGGCTTCCACCCCACCGGAGAGCACTTTGCCCGAAGCCGGCGCCATGGTGTTAAACGCGCGCGCCAAACGGGTAATAGAATCCAACAAAATGCACACATCGTGCCCGCACTCTACCATTCGTTTGGCTTTTTCTAAAATAATGTTGGCAATTTTCACGTGGCGCTCCGCCGGTTCATCAAAAGTAGAAGAAACTACTTCGGCTTTCACGCTGCGTTGCATATCGGTAACCTCCTCCGGACGTTCGTCAATTAACAAAATAATCAAATAAATTTCGGGATGGTTGGCAGAAATAGCATTGGCTATCTCTTTAAGTAATACGGTTTTACCTGTTTTTGGTTGGGCAACAATCAATCCACGCTGTCCTTTTCCGATAGGTGCAAACAGGTCAATAACGCGGGTGCAAATGTTGGAGCCGGTGTGTCCGGTGAGCCTAATTTTTTCATCGGGAAACATTGGAGTTAAATAGTCGAAAGGAACACGGTCACGGATCTCTTCAGGCAACTTTCCATTAATACGCTCTATTTTTGTAAGTGGAAAGAATTTTTCGCCGTTTTTGGGTGGACGGATCATACCTTGTACCGTATCTCCGTTTTTTAAACCAAAAAATTTAATTTGCGACATAGACACATACACGTCATCCGGCGAGGGTAAATAATTATAATCGGAAGAACGTAAAAACCCGCATTGTTCATTACTTACTTCCAACACGCCCTCAGTCATGATGCTTCCGTCAAATTCCGAATTGGCAACCAATTTCCACCACTCATCTTGCGGAGATACTGTTTCTTCTTTTTTCTTATGAACAGGTATCGGCGCTTCTGCTACTACCGTTTCCGGTGCGTCACCCAATTGATACACAATGGAAGATGTTACCTCAACGTCTTCATTTTCTTCAACAATTTCAGTGTTTGATAATGTGGCATTCTCTTCTGTTTCTTCTATCGGGTCATCTTCTAAAAAAGAATCATCATTCAGCATCAAGTCATTAATGAGCGTAATGTCAAATTCTTTTTCAACAGGTTTCTCAACAACTTTTTTAACAGGTTTTTCGATAGATTTTTCAGCAAATATTTCTTCAGGTTTCTCTTCGGGAAAAGAAAACGTTACCAAAGGCGGCTTCACCGGTTCTTGTGTTTTCTTTTTTCTTCCTCTTTTTTTCTTTGCCGTTGAAACATCGCCGTTTGTAATTTTGGTTTCGTTAGAAGTAGCTAAAGGCGTTTTCTCTACATAAGTAATACGCTTGCGTTTACGTTTTCCGTCTTCTGGATTTTCCATAAAAATAAATCAAATTGTGGAACAAGTGGAGTATGAAACTATTTTGTGAATGCCCGCGAGTAATTTCGCCATGGGCTTAAATGTGGCGCGAAAATATATTTTTTTTTTAATCCGGCAAATAAATGGGCAAATGCCCAAGGCAAAACCGTTAAAAATTTATTTTCTATAATTATTTGGGCGTTCCGGCTTTCCCCGCGCACGTTCGGCGGCGGTTGTACCGCCGTCGCGTTATCTGCCCACCCACGCCGTCGGGCTTTCCGCTATAGTCCTCGCCTTGCGTGCTCCGTAGAGACGCATAATTATGCGTCTCTACTGTTGTGCTTCGTGGCTACTACAGGCTGCGGGCTGCCTGCCTGTGCCGAACGTGCGCGGGGAAAACCGGAACGCCCAAATAATTATAAAAAATTTTGTTCAAGACAAACACATTAAAATTCATACTCTTTTACAGAGACTCTTCTTGTTAAAATAATTATATTTTTGCACTTGGAAAAACCCTTAGTATTAACCTTAAAACTTTAAATTATGAAAAAAATCATTTTACTTTTTTTATTAGCTATTTTTCATTTGTTCGCTTATGCACAAACAGGTATGAATCCGGGTCCTAATAAATATGATAGAGGACCGCAATTATGGAAAGACGATTCGTATCCTACATTAAATGAAACTAAACGTCCTATGTTATCGGCATGCCAACCTGTTCGAGGAATAGATTATTCCGAAAATACTCGTCAGCCAATACAACCGTTTGTGTTTCAGAACCTTCGTTTTGAAACATCGTATGGTTTTTATAAAAGAATTACCCTTGAGATTAATGCTTCGGGAAATACAGTTGTAAATGTACATGATGAGTATTATGCAGAAACCACTACTATTAGATCAGATATCGATAGGAATGATTTTACTAATTTATTATTCGTTTTGGCTCGTTGCGATTTTGATAGTTTCCAGGAGAAACCTGTTGTAAATGATATGAAATGTTGTAACTCTTTTTTTGAAATACAATTTAACGACCAAATAAAAAAAAGTAGTGGGTGCACTTTTTCTCCCTTCGATAATCGCGAATTAGAACATGCTCTTTGGAGTTACATTGTTTTTAAGGCAGAGCACGCCATTATTGCTCCACAAACCCAATATTAAATCACTTATGTCTTCTATTTTTACCCCTTGCCAAATCGGTCCCATCGAACTTCGCAACCGCACCATTCGTTCGGCGGCATTTGAAAACATGTGCAAAAACAACATGCCTACGGAAATGTTGTTCGATTATCACACTGCCGTTGCGCGCGGCGGCATTGGAATGACCACCATTGCCTACGCGGCGGTAAACAGAAGCGGCGTTTCGTTCAACGGGCAGCTTTATATGCGCGAAGAGATTGTGCCGGGGTTGAAAAAGTTAACCGACGCCATTCACCAAGAGGGCGCAAAAGCAGCGATTCAGTTAGGGCATTGCGGAAATATGACACACTGGTACACTTGCGGGCACATTCCCGTGGGCGCCTCAAGCGGAATAAACATCTATTCTCCCACCATAGTGCGCGCACTGAAAGAATCGGAAATCTTAGCGTTGGTCTGCGATTTTGGAAATGCCGTGAAACTTGCCAAAAAAGCCGGCTTCGACTGTGTAGAAATCCACGCCGGACACGGCTACCTGATCAGTCAGTTTTTGTCGCCTTACACAAATAAAAGAAAAGACAAATTTGGCGGCTCACTCGAAAACCGCATGCGATTTATGAGAATGGTGATGCAGGAAGTGATGAAAGCTGCCGGTAATGAAATTGCCGTGGTGGTGAAAACCAATATGTACGATGGTTTTAAAGGCGGGTTAACCTTAGAAGAATGTTTAGAGGTTGCCCAAGAATTGGAAAATCTCGGCGTGCACGCTTTGGTGCTCACCGCAGGTTTTGTGAGCAAAGCGCCGATGGAAATTCTTCGGGGCGCCATGCCGCTAAAAACGTTAACTTATTACATGGATACGTTGCGTTTTTGGTGGCTCAAACTTGGAATACGCATGATTGGCAGGTGGATGATCCCGACTGTTCCCTACGAAGAAACCTATTTTTTAGAGCCGGCAAAAATATTCCGGAAAAACCTGAAAATACCATTAATTTATGTGGGCGGCATGATCTCGAAATCGAAAATGGAAGAAGTGTTGAATGAAGGATTTGTGGCTTTCCAATTGGCGCGTCCCCTCATTTACGATACCGATTTCATTAACAAAATAAAAAACGGCGAAATAGAAAAAAGTGAATGTAAACATTCAAACTATTGCATCGGTAGAATGTATTCCATTGAAATGAAATGCCATCATTGCGTGGACAAATTACCGAAGAAATTGCAGAAAGAGATTGAAAAAAATGAACAAATGTGGGGATAAAAAATTGTAGGGGCGCAAAATTTTGCGCCCCTACATTCATCAATTTTTAACTACCTTAAAAACCCGTCTATCAATTTTTATAAAATAAATCCCATTCGCAAAACCGGATAAATCAATAGTATTACCATTAATTAAATGAGTAGTATTTAAAATTTTACCCGAAATTTCAGAAATAGTAATGGTGTGATTTTCTATATTTTGCAAATTCTCTATTCTAAAAATTCCATTACTTGGATTAGGAGAAATGGTAACATGCTGCAAAGTATTCTCTTGAACACCAACTTCCGAGCAAGAAAATTCTATTTTAAATCCTGATAAACTTACAACGCCACGAGTGCTAAAGTGAAGGGTAACATATTCTCCTTCAACTGACATTGTGCTGTTGGGGGGGCTTGTGTTGCAATATCTTCCTACTAAGGCTGAGGGTGTTACGGTAGTTCCCCTATAAATTGCTAAATAATCCACATTGCAAGGGGTGTTGTGTCCTATATTAAACTCAATAAAATTCAATGTAAAAACAGTAGTGCCGGGGGAATGAAGGGTAAGTCGCGAGTTTAAACCAAGTGAATAATTCGCATCAGGTCCGCCATCGTCATAAATAATACCACTGCAAACTTCAATATTTTGAACACCTTCGGTCATATAAAAATTGCAGGGTAAATCCGGAGAAATATGAATGTAATCTTGCTTTATTTTTGTATTCGTGCCACAACCTTCTCCGCTCGCAGTTAAAGTTACCGTATACTGCCCGTTTGCAGCATAAGTGTGGATCGGGTTTTTCTCAGTAGATGTTGGTGAACCGTCTCCAAAATCCCATAAATAGAGATTGCTGTTATAGCTTTGATTTAAAAATTGCACTGTAATCGGGGCAGGAATGCAAGTTTCAGTAATACTCGCCTTAAATTCGGCAACCGCGTGATTATCATAAGGCTGATTAAGAACACCAATAGCATAAAAGGCGTCTGCTACCGCTTTTACTTCCTCAGAGCAACCGCCAAACAAATGTTCAGCTACTTGTAATCCTAAGAAGCATGCATCTTCGTAACCGGAACTATTTAAAAGATACTGTGTTAACAACACAAAAGCAATTTGTTCCGCTTTGCCCATACCTATAGCGTTTACGTTAAAGCTATTACCAAAATCATTTGTGCCGTTTCCGCCTTCGGATAGTAAATAAAACCAATGGCTAAACGGGTTACTGTTATGATGCACTTGTTGAGTTGCAAAATCCCAAAAGTTACCCTTGTAGTTACGTGGCGCTCCTAATGCGTTCGGGTTTGCCGTATTACGAATTGTAAGTCCCATGGCATCTCCCATCAACCAATTGGCATATTCGGGAACGGCATAATGCTCGAGTGCCGTTCCGAAAATATCGGCAAAAGCTTCGTTCAATGCTCCGGACTCTTGCGAATAGATCAAACCTGCTGTAAATTGTACTAAGCCGTGCGTAATTTCGTGTCCGCAAATGTCTATAACTGTCAAAGGCGTAATTCCTTGTGCGGAATTGCCATCGCCGTAAGTCATAGCTTGCCCGTTCCAAAACGCATTCACATTATTTGGGAATCCATATTCTATCAAGTTAAAATGAACATAAGAGCGCAACGGAAAGCCTGCATTATTAATACTGTTAAATCCGTGTTTTTCAAAGAAATAGTCATAAGCAGCTACTGTTGAGAAGTGCGCGTCTGTGCCATATTCTGCGTTGCTTCCCCAATCAGTACTATTATTAAAAAAATCTGTTGCAGTATAATAATTTGCCGTATTGTTGCAATTGTAGGTACGAATGCCGCCGCCCCGCGTGGGATCATTTAATGTGTATTGGCTGCCATTATAACTCATAGCTATTTGTTGTTCACCATAATAAGCAGTTTGCGCTGTTCCGGTAATACTTTTTTCGCCCACATTGTTAAAATGAATTAACGGCAAGTCTAAAATAATCTTCCCGGTTTCGGCATCCACATAAATCATTTGGCGGTTAAACGGATTTTTTGAATAAATTTCGAATTTATAAGCCGCTTTCAGTATCGATTTTTCTAAATTTATTTGATCGGGAACAATAACTTTTTCTCCGATTGGGAAATAAGCGTCATTCTCTTCCCACATATATTGCTTCGCATTAACAAAATTTAACGCCGATTGCAATGCTTCGGCTTCCGAAATAAGAAAATTCAGGTTAACCTCAGGATGGTCTAAAATATCTCCATTTATTTCGGTAACCCTATCATTGTTAACTTGTAAATTTAACGCAGTAAATTCAATAGGAAAACCGCTAACTGTTTGGTAATAACGATGTGTTTGCGTACCATTTCCATTGTTCTGCACATTTTTTAACTGCAAGTCGGAATTACTATTTGTGATAAAACTTTTTACAATTTCGATAGCTTCCTGTTCCGATCGCGTTGCATTTTCAGAAAAACGAAGATAATTGGGAACTTTTGTGTGGTTTTTGAATTTTATTAAATCGGTATTGTTAATTTGGCTACTTGCTTCTTGACCTCTGTAGATTTGTGAAAAACAGTGGTTTACAATAAAAAACAACAAAATTAACGATAAAAATAATTTGGCTTTCATACGTTTAAGATTTTAAGTAAAGTAATGCGCGAATGTAGTGTAAAAGTTGAACATGAAAATCTGTTTTTTGAAAATATTATTGGCATGGTTTTTGTTAATTAACCCCGCAAACCGTAGGGGCGCAAAATTTTGCCCCCCTACCAACCATTAACCTATAAACCTGTAAATAATATGAAATCCGGAAAAATTAACGTAAAAACCGAAAACATTTTCCCCATTATTAAGAAATTTTTATACTCTGACCACGATATTTTCATTCGGGAACTAATCTCCAATGCTGTGGATGCTACGCAGAAACTGAATACTTTAGTAAAATCGGGAGTAGCACAAGTTGAGTTAGGCGATACTACTATTGAAGTGATCGTAAATAAAGATGATAAAACGCTTCGTGTGATTGATAAAGGAATTGGAATGACCGAAGAAGAGGTCCTCAAATATATTAACCAAATTGCTTTTTCAAGCGCCGAAGAGTTTCTTGAAAAATATAAAGGCGCCGACTCCGCCAGCATTATCGGGCATTTTGGGTTGGGCTTCTATTCGGCGTTTATGGTGGCTAAAGAGGTGGAAATCATTACCAAATCGTATATTGCAGATGCACCTGCCGTGCGTTGGACGTGCGACGGTTCGCCACGATACAAAATGGAGCAACACGATAAAACGGAGCGTGGAACCGAAATCATTTTGCATATTTCCGAGGAAGATGAACAGTTTTTAAATGAAGATAAAATTGTAGGCTTGCTGCATAAATATTGCCGCTTTTTGCCGGTGCCCATCCGTTGTGGAAACGAAAAATATTGGGATAAACCTGAGGGCGAAGAAAAATCGATAGAATTGGAGCGTCCGCGTATCATCAACAATACCAATCCGTTGTGGAAACAAGCGCCCAGTGGTTTAACTCAGGAAGATTATCTGAAATTCTACCGCGAATTGTATCCGATGAGCTTTGAGGAGCCATTGTTTCAAATTCATTTGAATGTGGATTATCCGTTCAATCTCACCGGAATACTCTATTTTCCGAAAGTGAAAAATCAATTGGAAATGCAGAAAAATAAAGTGCAACTTTATTGCAATCAGGTGTTTATAACTGATCAATTAGAAGGGATTATTCCCGAATTTATGCAATTGTTGCACGGCGTAATTGATTCGCCCGATATTCCGCTGAATGTGTCGCGTTCTTATTTGCAATCAGATACGGCAGTGAAGAAAATCTCTTCGCACATTACCAAAAAAGTAGCCGATAAATTGGAAGAAATGTTCAACAATAATCGTGAAGATTTTGAGCAAAAATGGGATGATATTAAAGTATTTATCCAATACGGCGCCGTTACCGATGAGAAATTTTACGACCGCATAAAATCATTTTATCTGTTAAAAAACATTGACGGTAAATATTTTACTTTCGATGAGTATAAAACACATATCGAAACGTTGCAAAAAGATAAAGAAGGAAACCTTATCTATTTGTATGCGGCAGATGTGGATGCACAACACGTGTACATCAACGCGGCAAAAGAGCGCGGCTATGATGTATTGTGGTTTGACGGCTTTTTAGACACACACTTTATTAATATGTTGGAGCAAAAATTGGAAAAAGTGCGTTTTACCCGTGTAGATGCCGATATTATTGATAAATTGATTGAAAAAGATGACGTGCAAGTTTCAAAATTATCGGAAGAGGAAACCAAGCAATTGAAAGAAATATTTGATAATTCTGTTGAAAAAGAGAAATTTACGGTAAAAATCGAGCCCTTAAACGAGACCGATTTACCGATAATGCTCACGAGAAACGAATTTATGCGTCGTTATCAAGATATGGAAAAATTATCGGGGCAAAAAAGTTTCTACTCCGCTTTCGATCATTACACTTTGGTAGTAAACGGTAACCACGAATTGGCAAACCAACTTTTGCATGAAATTGATACCGAAAAACAGGCTATACTAACCAAACAGTTAGTTGATTTAGCATTATTATCGCAAAATTTATTAACCGGCGAGAAATTGAGTGAGTTTGTGAAGCGGAGTGTAGGGTTGTTGCGGGAATAAAAATGCATTTGCCTTGCGCTTTTAACCGTTTTAAAAATACCCATATAAAATCAAAAATTTGATGTTTCTTTGCCGAATAAATTTATGCAGATATGAAACAATTAATCGAATGTGTTCCTAATTTTAGTGAAGGACGTAATTTAGAGATTATTAAGCAAATAACCGATGTAATTGAAAAATCGGAAGGCGTGAAACTTTTGGATGTTGATCCCGGATATTCCACCAACAGAACGGTAGTTACTTTCGTAGGCACACCCGATGAAGTGGTGGAAACCGCCTTCCAAGTCATAAAAAAAGCGCAAGAATTGATTGATATGCGCCAGCATCACGGCGATCATCCGCGTTTTGGGGCAACCGATGTGTGCCCGTTGGTTCCGGTGTCGAACATTACGATGGAAGAAACAGCTAAATATGCGCGCATGTTAGCTAAAAGAGTTGGAGAAGAATTACATATCCCCATATATTGTTACGAAAACGCAGCCTCCGAAGAGAAACGTAGAAATTTGGCAAATGTTCGCCGCGGCGAATACGAAGGATTGAAAGAAAAGTTAGCAGATCCCGAATGGAAACCCGATTTCGGTCCCGCCCAATTTAACGAATCAGTGGCAAAAAGCGGTGCCACCGCCATTAGCGCTCGCGATTTTTTAATTGCTGTGAATTTTAATTTGAACACGACCTCCACGCGCCGCGCCAATGCCATTGCATTTGACGTGCGCGAAATGGGACGCCCGAAAAGAGAAGGAAATCCTATCACAGGAAAAATTATGAAAGATGAGCACGGAAACAATATTATGATTCCGGGCACTTTAAAAGGAACGAAAGCAATTGGCTGGTACATTGATGAATACGGAGTAGCGCAAGTTTCAATGAATATTACCAACACATCGGCTACGCCGCTGCACGTAGCTTATGAAGAGGTGAAAGCAAAAGCCGAACAACGCGGTGTTCACCTAACCGGCACAGAAATTGTAGGACTTGTGCCTAAAAAAGCATTATTAGACGCCGGTTATTATTTCTTGAAAAAACAACAACGCTCGTTAGGTATTGATGAAAAAGAGGTGATGAAAATTGCCGTAAAATCTATGGGATTAGATGATTTAAAACCATTCGATCCGGCGGAAAAAGTAATTGAATATCTATTAGAAAAAGATCAATCTTCTAAAAAATTGATGGATATGACTTGCACGGGTTTTGCCAACGAAACCGCTTCCGAAAGTCCGGCTCCCGGCGGCGGCTCCATTGCCGCCTACATGGGCGCGTTGGGCGCAGCATTGGGTACCATGGTGGCGAATTTGTCTTCTCACAAACCCGGCTGGGATGAGCGCTGGGAAGAGTTTTCCGGTTACGCCATGCAAGGGCAAAAACTTAAAGATGAATTACTTTGGTTGGTGGATGAAGATACGCATTCTTTCACTTTGATTATGAATGCGATGGGATTGCCTAACGGAACAGAAGCGGAAAAAACAGCACGTAAAAAGGCAATGGAAGACGCAACGAAATACGCCATTGAAATTCCGTTCAGAACCGTACAACGCGCTTACGATGTGTTCGATCTTTGTGAAGCGATGATTGAAAAAGGCAACCCCAATTCCGTATCCGATGCCGGCGTGGGCGTACTTTGCGCTAAAGCCGCAGTAATTGGCGCTTATTTGAATGTGCGGATTAACGCTGCCGGTTTAGAGGACAAAAAATATGCCGAAGATATTGTAGGAAAGGCAAAAGGATTTGTTGAAAAAGCGATTGCAAGGGAAACAAAATTGTTGCAGCGAGTAGAAGAGGTTATCGGATAATAAGCAAGCTGTTTGCATTTATAAAATTTGAATTAGGTACATAATAACTTTTGAACCTCATCGTTTTTAATCACAATTAACCATCAACTTGTTATGAATAAACAAAAAGAAAATACCGGAGAAATTTCTCCCAATAAGCAGCCTCTATTTCGAAAAGCTAATTATATTTTAGTAGGTGTGGGCGTGTTATTTTTAATACTGGGATACATCTTGTTATCGGGCGGCGGCTCTGACGACCCTGAAATTTTTAATCCCGACATTTATAATAAACGCCGCTTGGTAGTAGCGCCTATCCTCATGTTAATCGGGTTAATCATCCCAATTGCTGCGATTATGTATCGCTCGAAAAAATAAGAATGCAAAATATTAGGAATATCGCGATTATCGCACACGTAGACCACGGTAAAACAACCCTGGTGGATAGGATATTGCATCAAGCCAATCTGTTTCGTTCCAATCAACAGACGCAAGATCTGATTTTAGATAACAATGATTTAGAACGCGAACGCGGCATTACCATTTTGGCAAAAAACGTTTCGATACGTTATAATGATGTGAAAATTAACGTAATTGACACGCCCGGGCACAGCGACTTTGGCGGAGAAGTGGAGCGTGTACTCAATATGGCAGACGGCGTTTTGCTCGTAGTAGATGCGTTTGAAGGTCCCATGCCGCAAACACGCTTTGTTACACAAAAAGCTATTGAACTCGGATTAAAGCCAATTGTGGTAATTAACAAAGTGGATAAACCCAATTGCAATCCGGAGTTAGCGCAGGAAGCCGTGTTTGAGTTAATGTTCAATTTGGGTGCTAACGACGACCAGTTGGATTTTCCGACCGTTTTTGGTTCCGCAAAACAAGGCTGGATGGGCGCTGACTGGAAAAATCCTACCAACGATATCAGCTATTTGTTGGATCAAATCATTGCGCATATTCCTCAGCCTAAAGCAGAAGAAGGAAATTTACAAATGATGATCTCTTCGTTAGATTATTCTTCTTATGTAGGAAGAATTGCGATTGGACGTTTAAAAAGAGGTACATTAGATTGGGGGCAAAATGTGTCGTTGGTAAAACGCGACGGAAAAATAGTTCCCTCTAAAATAAAAGAATTGTATGTGTTTGAAGGGTTGGGAAAAGAGAAAATGAAACACACCATTTATTCGGGTGAAATTTGTGCCATTCTCGGTTTGGAAGATTTTGAAATTGGCGATACCGTTGCCGATTTTGAAGCGCCGGAACCTTTAGCTCCAATTAAAATTGATGAACCAACGATGAGTATGTTATTCACCATCAACAATTCACCGTTTTTTGGACAAGAGGGCAAATATGTAACTTCACGGCATTTGCGTGACCGCCTTTTCGCCGAATTGGAGCACAATTTAGCCTTGCGCATTGAAGAAACCGGATCTCCCGATATGCTAAATGTTTTCGGACGTGGCATTTTGCATCTTTCTATTTTAATTGAAACGATGCGCCGCGAAGGTTACGAACTACAAGTGGGTCAACCGCAGGTAATTATAAAAGAGATGGACGGAGAAAAATATGAACCGATTGAGCAACTTACGGTGTTGGTGCCGGAAGAGTTTCAAAGCCGTGTTATAGATTACGTTTCGCGCAGAAAAGGAGAACTGGTGCATTTGGAAACTAAAAACGACCGAATTCATTTAGATTTTATGATTCCTTCTCGTGGAATTATTGGGTTGCGGAATCAAATTTTAACTGCCACGGAAGGCGAAGCGATTATGTCGCACCGCTTTGTAGAATTTCAGCCATGGAAAGGCGAAATCAGCGGCAGGCACGCAGGTGCGCTCATCGTGATGGAAACCGGACAATCTTACGCATATTCTATTGATAAATTGCAAGATAGAGGTTCATTTTATATTGAACCCGGCGAAAACGTATATACCGGACAAGTAATTGGCGAACATATTCGTCAAAACGATTTGGTAGTAAATGTGTGCAAATCGAAGAAGCTGACCAACATGCGCGCATCGGGCGCCGATGATAAAGTGCGTATTGCGCCTGCCATAAAATTGTCGCTTGAAGAATACATGGAATTGATTAACAAGGATGAATATTTGGAAATTACGCCGCAATCGCTGCGGTTACGCAAAATATTATTAGACGAAAACGACAGAAAACGTGCACTTAAAAATGAACAGTAAAATTCACCTTTCGGGTATGGAGTTTTACGCCTATCATGGGTGTTTTGAAGAGGAGCGCCAAGTGGGTACGCATTTTAAAGTGGATTTGATGTTGGAATATGAGGCGAAACAGGCTTCTGAAACCGATGATATTAACCACGCGGTTAATTATCAGGCGGTTTATTTGGAGATAAAAAAAATTATGCAAGAGCCTGTAAATTTGTTAGAAACACTTTGTCAAAAGATTTTATTTATGCTTAAAGAAAAATTTCCGCAAGTTATTCATGCGGAGGTTACGGTACATAAGATGAATCCGGCGTTAGGGGGGAAAATTGCATTTGTTTCAGTATCGTCTTGAACCGGGATTTTAATAAGATTAACAAAATTAACTAAGATGAAAAATCCTGTTAATCTTATGAATTATAATAAAATCATAGTTCAGATTGTGTACAAAAAAAGGCTGCTCCAAAGAACAGCCTCTCTTGTACCACGGGCCGGGATCGAACCGGCACGAGTGTTACCTCACCGGTTTTTGAGACCGGCGCGTCTACCAATTCCGCCACCGTGGCAACGAGCGGCAAAAATATAAAAAATTCACCCCGTTTGTGCGTGGTTAAAAAAAATAATGGATTTTTGCGGGAATTTTAATGTAAAATTATGAACAAATCAACAGTCAACCTTTCCCTTTTTGCGAACAAAAGACTTCCTGCTCCTACTTTCTGCCTTCTTGCTTTCTCCTTTCTCCTTTCTCCTCTCTCCCTCTCCGCCCAATACACCCAAGCCGACATTCACAACTATATTGAAACTTACAAAGAGATTGCCATTAGAAAGATGGTAGAATACAAAATTCCGGCAAGTATCACTTTGGCGCAGGGCATTTTTGAAAGCGGCAGCGGAACCAGCCGCTTGGCAAGGGAAGGTAATAATCATTTCGGAATAAAATGCCATAGAGAATGGACAGGCGATACTTTAAGACATGACGATGACGCACTGCAAGAGTGTTTTAGAAAATATGCAGAAGCGGAACATTCTTATAATGATCATTCTCTGTTTTTAACTTCACGACCGCGCTATGCCGGACTTTTCGAACTCGATATCATGGATTACAAAGCTTGGGCGCACGGATTAAGAGCAGCAGGATACGCCACAAATCCCCAATATGCCGATCGTTTGATCAGTTTAATAGAGCGTTTTGATTTGGCAAGACAAGATACTATTGCCGTGCAATTGTTTGGTGATAAAATAAAACGAGAATAATTCTGTTTTTAATAGGATAATTCCTCAAAAAATGGCTCGAACTTTTTATTTCTTCAATCCCGATACCATGTCGTTTGAAAAAGCGAAGCTTTCGCTATGGGGTATTGCGAAAAGAATTATTTGGTTGGTTGCCACTGCCATCGCGTTTGCGGTTTTGGTACTTTGGATTGCTTTTTATGTTTTCGACTCGCCACGCGAAAAAATGTTACAGCGAGAAAACAACGAACTAAAGGAGCAACTGCAAATCATTGACAAAAGATTAGAAGTCATGGACATCGTGCTCGAAGATATTCAAGACAGGGATGATCAGGTATATAGAATGATTTTAGAAGCAGACCCCATTCCTTTGGAAAAAAGAAATCCTTGGTTCGATTTAAAAACCCGGTACGACTCCATTGCGCCAAACGAAACCATGAAACTGTTGATGAAGATTGATTTAAAAACCAATCAACTATTAATTAAACTCAACGAAGAGCGCAAGTCATTAGATACGCTTTTATTTTTAGCAGAAAAAAAAGGCGATATGCTGGCTTCCATTCCGGCAATTCGCCCCATTAAAAATATGTATAATGTAACCTCCGGATTTGGAAACCGCATTCACCCGATACTAAAAACGTGGCGACATCATACCGGTGTGGACATTACGGCACCGCGCGGAACACCCGTGTATGCCACTGCCGATGGCGTGGTATCTCGTAAACAGCCCTACTCAGGATACGGAATTACTGTGATTATTGATCACGGCTATTCTTATGAAACATTATATGCCCATTTGTCGAAAGCTATAGTAAAACCGGGACAAAAAGTAAAACGCGGTCAACTGATTGGTTATGTAGGAAGTACCGGATTTTCCTTAGGCTCGCATTTGCATTACGAAGTCTGGAAAAACGGAAAGCCGGTAAACCCTGTGCACTTCTTTGTTAGCGACATTACTCCGGAAGAATATAATGCTATTTTGGAATCTTCAAAAATAATGAATCAAGCATTGTCTCCTTAATTTTTAAACATAAATGAAAATAAATCTTCAAAATATTAAGCTTTTTTGGAAAAAATTAAGGGAACACTGGTCAAATCGGTTTCTTGTTATTGTTAGAAATGAAAAAAACCTGTCCATTGTCTTTAGTTTAAAATTAACACCGAGAAAAATGTTTGTGCTTGGCACCACCACTTTTCTGTTCATCATTATGCTTACGGCAATGCTTATTGCTTTTACGTCACTGCGCGTTTATGTTCCCGGTTACACGAATCCTGTAGAATATCATCTTTATAGAAAAATGCTTACGCGCGTGGATTCCATAGAAAGGATAAACGCCATGCAAAAAGTTTATTTGGATAATTTTTATAATGTTTTGAACGACATTATCGTTGTTGAAGAGATGGATGTGCCTGTAGAAGGTGTCTCCGAAAAAAGAGTAAAAGACCAAGGCAAAGCAGAACAAGCTAAAAAACAAGTAGATGATGTAGCAGAACAACTGTTAATTGAAGTTACGGACAGATCTGTTAAAAATTACATTCCCCTGTCTCAATATATTACATCTCCAACATTTGCATTTACTATGCCTGCGTTGGGCATTATTACAAAACCGTTTTCAATTGAGCATCGCCATTTTGGCATAGACATTGAAAATGAAAAAGGAACGTTAATTACCGCCATAGCCGATGGCGTGGTAATTAGTACCCATTTTTCCGAAAAAGAAGGAAACATCCTTGTGATTCAGCACAGCGGAAATATGGTTTCCCTGTATAAGAATGTGGATATGTTTTTTAAAAACACGGGCACCAAAGTAAAAGCCGGCGAACCGGTAGCTACCATGGGAAACCGCGGCACGGAGTCTCAAAGACCTTACTTGCATTTTGAAATATGGTACAATGGCTCGCCAATTGATCCGTTGAATTATTTTGTAGGAAATTAGATGAATATTTTCTTCACTTCATTTAATAGCTTTTCCGCTTCCGCCACACTCCTCGCTTCCGCGTAAACACGAATAATCGGCTCGGTATTGGAAGCTCGCAAATGCACCCATCCTTCTTCAAAATCTATTTTTACGCCATCAATGGTATTGGGGTTATAAGGTGCGTATTTTTGCGCTACTTTTTGCAGTATTTCTTGAATGTTAATATCCGGAGTGAGTTCTATTTTGTTTTTAATAATCACATAGTTAGAATATAACACTTTTATTTCGGAACATTTTTGTTTTGTTTTTGCCATAAAGGTTAAAAACAGGGCAATGCCTACTAATGCATCGCGCCCATAATGTAGTTCCGGAAGAATGATGCCGCCATTTCCTTCGCCGCCAATTATGGCGTGGGTTTCTTTCATTTTTTCTACTACATTTACTTCGCCCACTGCAGCTGCGGAATAGGTAACGCCGTGTTTTTCACTCACATCGCGTAACGCCCTTGAAGAAGACAGGTTAGAAACGGTATTCCCTTTTTTATGCTGCAACACATAATCGGCAATGGCAACTAACGTGTATTCCTCACCGAATATTTCGCCGTTTTCCATCACAATTGCCAAGCGATCTACATCGGGATCAACAACGAAGCCTACGTCAAAGGTATGCGGTTTGCGGTTTGCGGTTTGCGGTTCGAGGCTTTTCGACTTTTGCTCATCGCATACCGCATACCGCAAACCACAAACCGCATTCTTCATTACGGATGAGATTTCATGCAAATGCTCAGGTAGCGGTTCGGGATTGTGCGGAAAAATCCCGGTAGGTTCGCCATACAACATCTTGTAGTTTTTTACGCCCAATTTTTCTAATAGCAAAGGAATTGCGATGCCGCCGGTAGAGTTTACCGCATCGAAAACTACAGAAAAATCAGCTTTTTGTATCGCTTTTATATCCACCAAATCTAATTTCAGAATTTCATTGATGTGATCCTCAATGGCGTTTTCATATTTTGTATAACTGCCTAAATGTTCTACAGAAGCGTAATTAAAATCTTCTTTTTCTGCAATTTCCAACAATCGTTTTCCTTCTTCGCCGGAAATGAACTCGCCTTTTTCATTTAGCAATTTCAAAGCGTTCCATTGCATGGGATTGTGGCTGGCAGTGATAATAATTCCTCCATCAGCATGATGTTGTGTTACAGCCATTTCAACGGTGGGCGTTGTAGAAAGTCCCACATCAACCACATCCACGCCCATACTTTGCAACGTGGCGCACACCAATTGGTTAACGATGGCGCCGGAAATACGGGAATCGCGACCAACGATGATTTTAGGATTTTGGTTTTCATATAAACTACTCCGCCCTTCGGGCATCCCTTTAAAATTTGAAGGGGATTTATTGCCTTCTGCTTTCTGCTTTTTGCCTTCTGCTTTTAGCGTTACAAACGCCGATGTAAATTTCACCACATCAACCGGAGTGAGGTTTTCACCGGTTTTTCCGCCAATAGTGCCACGAATACCGGATATAGATTTGATAAGCGCCATGATTTTTTTTTAACTCCACAAAAAAACAAAAAAAATGATTGCACCTCTTGACAAAGGGAGTTTGGGAATGTATATTTGCGGCGCATGATGGATTTTAATTTTGTAAGATATTTGAAAAAGTTATTTAGCACGCAGATGACGCAGATTATCAAGATTTACGCAGATGGAAAAATACAAATATAAGGAGTTGACAGATAAAATCATACAAGCCTTTTATTGTGTGTACAATGAATTAGGTTTTGGTTTTTTGTTTAATTTTGGAATGAAACCCGGAATACGTAGGAAAGCATTCAATAATGACAGAAAAAATAATCTGCGTAAATCTTAATAATCTGCGTCATCTGCGTGCTAAAACAACATAATCAAAACACTAATGCTTTCCCAATTTTTAAACTTCTTCTACCCCCGCAGCTGCATCTCCTGCGGAAATGTATTAAAACAACATGAACAGTTCCTTTGTTTACACTGCCTGCACAATCTTCCGGAAACCCGCTATCATGAATTTGTACAATCTCCTATTTCACAGCTCTTTTTGGGACGTGCTTCGGTGGAACATACAGGAACGTTTCTGTTCTACAAAAAAGGAAATCAAGTGCAAAAAATTTTACATCATTTAAAATATAAAGGCGTAAAAGAGATTGGAGTTTTTTTGGGGAATATGTATGGAGCGCAACTCATTCAACATCAAAAATGGAAAACTGTTGATGTGGTGATTCCCATTCCATTGCACAAGAAAAAAGAGAAAAAACGAGGCTATAACCAAAGCGAATGGATTGCCAAAGGATTAAGCGCCGGCATGCAAATTCCTTATAACACAAGCTTGTTGATGCGCTCGGAGTTTACGGAAACGCAAACCAAAAAAAGTCGTTTTCATCGTTGGCAAAATGTGAAAGAGGTGTTTCAACTTACTGATCTTAATGCATTAAGAAACAAGCATATTTTAATTTGTGATGATGTGCTCACTACCGGCGCCACCTTGGAGGCAGCAATTCAAAAATTGTCGGTGGTTTCCGGTATAAAAATTAGCGTGATTACTTTGGCAGTAGCGCAATAAGTGTTTTTTAATAGGCAGATTATCATATCATCGCAAACCAACACGCCACCAATAGCGCCGCCGTTTCCGTACGCAATATTTTTTCACCTAAAGAGATTTGTTGAAATCCGTTTTCTTTAGCGATAAGAACTTCTTGAGGAGTAAAATCACCTTCCGGTCCAATTAAGAAAATGGTATCTAAATGCTGTAATTTAATATCGCCAACTTCACGAGCCTGTACCTTATCATCGCAATATGCAATAAATTTACCGGCACTTAATGTGCTGTTTCCACTTATAAATTGTGAAAAAGAGAGCGTTTCTAATTCCGGCAACCACGTTCCTTGCGATTGTTTTAATGCCGCAATTGCAATTCTGTGTAAACGATTCAAATCCACATGTTTTCTCTCCGATCTGTCGCAAATGATAAAAGAGATTTGTGATACGCCGATTTCTACCGCTTTTTCCACCAACCACTCCATTCTATCCGGATTTTTTGTGGGCGCTACTGCAAGATGTAATTTTTTTAATGTGGATTTATCATGAAAAATACGTTCTATAGTTTTTACTTCACAACTATCTTTAAATGCGTTGGTTAATGCTGTTTTTGCTAATGTACCTCGCCCATCGGTCATCCAAATAATATCCCCTTCTTTAAGGCGCATAGATTTCGTAATGTGCTTCGACTCTTCCGAAGACAGCGCAAATAAATCTTGAGTTAAATTTTCTTGAAAAAAATAGGGCATTATTTTCCGGTTCCTTTTAGAACAATTAACACGGTATATATTAATATTTTAATATCGGTTTGAAGCGATATATTGTCTAAGTAAAGAATATCCCATTTTAAACGCTCTATCATTTCGTCTATATTTTCCGCATAGCCGAATTTTACTTGTCCCCACGAAGTCATACCAGGTTTCACCGTAAGCAATAATTTGTAGTGTGGAGCTACTTTAACAATTTGATCTATGTAGAATTGACGTTCCGGCCGCGGACCTACTAATGACATACTTCCTAAAAGAACATTCACAAATTGAGGAATTTCATCCAAACGCGTTTTGCGCATAAAGTGTCCGAATTTTGTAATTCTCGGATCGTGTTTGCTTGATAATTGCGGAGTTCCTGTTTCCGCATTCACGACCATGGAACGGAACTTGATAATTTTGAAAGGTTTACTATTCAAGCCTATTCTCTCTTGCAAATAAAAAATTGGGCCTTTTGAAGACAATTTTACACCAATAGCACAAAAGATATAAACAGGAAGTAATACTATAATAGCAAAAATAGATAAAGTGATATCCATAAATCTCTTTATAAAATGCTGCCAAACAGGCAAATCTTTCGTAGATACGGAAATCAACGGTTCTTGTAAAATGGCTGAAATTTTCACATTCCCAATCAAATAATCTTGCGATTGCGGAATAATTTTAAGTGCAAGATTCCGGTTATCTCCAATAGAAGTAATGATGGTTTCTATAAACTTTCGCTTTCCATTTTGAACGGCAATAATAAGCTCATTAATCTGATGCTCTTTTACAATAAAATTTAAATCTGAAAGTGTTCCCAAGCAAGGGAGTTTGGATGCAATGGATTCGTCTTGATCCTCAGGCACTTGAATATACCCTAAAATATATTTTTCAACGTATGGCGTTTGTTTAATAATATTTTGATAAACATTTAATGCCACTATATCACTTCCAACAACTAAGGTTCTAAATCCTATTTTTCCGCTGTTAATTCTGTTAATAGTGATGGTTGTAATGAGCAAACGCGGAATGTACGTAAGAAAAAACTGAAGAAAAAGCAGGATAAAAAAGTATTTAATATAGTCGAAAGGACTATTTACAATATCATCAAGAATAAAGACAAAAAAGAATGCTAAAGTTCCTAAGAAAGTGGTTAACAGCGTAATTTCCAATTCACGAAGACGCGATTTTTTAAAAGGATTGGTATAAGCGCCGATAAAAGTGTGTAAGAAAACCCAATAAAGAGGCAATACCACAAGTCCTATGTAAAGTTTTGAATCTTGAAGTATGGATACATCAAAATGCTCGAAGAGTGTGCGATCAACATTATATTTTCGATAAATAAAAAAGATAGTCCATGTAAGAGCTGCTGACAGAATATCGAAAAGAACATAAAAAAAGAGTTTTCGAGTTTTATTCATAGGCTATAATTTTATCTTATAGGAGCGCCTGAAATTAATTTCATACTTTCAAAATAAAAGTAAGCATTTTTTGAGTTATTCGAGGCTCGGTGCCCTTTTATACCCAAGCTAACGGACACTTTATATGATCCATCGGACATAGGGGTTACAAGATTTGTAATGTCAAAGTAAGCTCTTTTCCAAACTCCATTTGTTGAAGGAAGAACAATTCCGTCAAATTCTATCTTGGGATTACTTGAAAAAGTAAGATACGTTGTCATTAGCCCATCATCACATTTGTAATAAAGTTCCCAAAAATGTCTTACCACTCTCCCCGCTTTATTCGCCAAATCTAAAGTAAAATGAGGAGTTGCTACCTTAAAATAGTACAAAGTATCTTCAAGTGCAATTTTTCCCATTGATTTTCCGGATTCATGAACAATCTCTATTGGAATTTTGTAATTGCTATCCGGCACAAAACGAGTGCTTTGCGTAAAAGTCTCCAACACTGTAAACACAACTTCTTCTCTATATTCAAATTTAAGATCAGATTTAAGATCGGAAAGTTCATACTTTCCTTCTTTATTCATGTCTAAAAGAAATTTTGCAGGATTTAAAAAACCATACTCCACAGTAGTGAAAGTTGTATTGGGAACTCTCACACAAGGAATAATTTCAAGATTATTTTGATGCGAATAATCGGGCAAAAGAGGTATTTTACATGGAAGTTTCCAATATCCTAACTCTTTTCCGTTTAAAGTTACTAAAACATCTGTAAAGTTTTGTTGCTTCATAATATCCAACTCTTCTGCATCATAATTCGTATCATGAATTTTGTTAAAATTAGAGACGTTTATGCAATTTTGAAAATCTTCTACAGACAACAAAAGATAAGCAGGCGTAATATCTGTTTTCCTACATGAAAAATTGAGGAAAGCGATAATGGACAAGAAAAGCAAAAAGGAGCATTTTTTCATGGTAAAAAAACGCTTTTAAAGCGCAATTATTTTACATTAAGAATTTTGTTGTAGAATTTTAGTAACCACTTTATCAGCAATACGTAAAGCATTCAATCCATCATCTATGGTAACCGTGGGCGTTTTATTATGTCGAACCGTTTGAACAAAATCTGACAACTCTTCTACAATTGCATTGTGCTCCACTATTGGAATTTCGCTGATAAAAGTTTGGTGGTTTTCAAATTCAATATTTTCTACTTTTCTCTCTTGAAAATCTACAGTTAAGTAATTTTTAGGTTGAAAAATGCACATTTTTCGTAAAGTTTGGGCAGCAATTCTACTTGCCGTAATGTGGGCAACTCCGCCATTGGCAAATAAGAACCTTGCACTCGCAAAATCTAAAGATTCTGTGATGAATTTATAACCTACTGCTTGAATATCAATGATTTCACTTTTCATAATAGACAATATCAAATCGATATCGTGAATCATTAAATCGTGAACAACGGAAACATCGGTTCCGCGCAAATTAAATCTGCATAAACGTTGCGCTTCAATAAAAAACGGTTTAGTGAGATGGGGTAAAACAGCTACAAAAGCAGGATTGTATCGTTCCACATGACCCACTTGAACCAAAACATTGTGTTTTCGGGCAAGTTCGGTTAGTTTTACAGCTTCATCTACCGTTGCAGTAAGCGGTTTCTCTACAAAACAATGTTTTCCAGCGGTGATTGTTTTTTTCGCCAATTCGAAATGTGTGGTCGTTGCCGCCGCAATATCCACCACATCGCAATTCTCAATTAATGTTTGCAATTCAAAATATGCAGTAGTGGAGAATTTTTCTGCAGTTTCTGCTGCTGCTTCCGGAGAAATATCATAAACGCCAACCAGATCTACGTTTTTTAGTTCTTTTATGCACTTCGCATGAATTTTTCCAAGATATCCGCAACCGATAAGACCTATTTTCATAAATTTTGATTTTTATATTTTTCCATCCCGAATAATAATTTTCCTATCCGATAGGCTCGCAAGTTCTTCATTATGTGTAACGATGACAAACGTTTTTTTAAACTGGTCTCTCAAATCGAAAAAAAGTTGGTGCAGATTTCGGGCATGTTCCGTATCCAAATTTCCGGAGGGCTCGTCGGCAAGCACTACTTTCGGGTTGTTAATCAGCGCCCGTGCTACGGCTACACGCTGCTGCTCTCCTCCCGACAGTTGTGCCGGTTTGTGTAAAAAACGCTCGGAAAGTTGCATAATTTGAAGCATTTCTTGCGCTTTTTTTATAGCATTTTTCTTCGATTCTCCCGCAATCATGGCAGGTAATGCTACATTTTCCACTGCCGTAAATTCAGGCAACAGATGATGAAACTGAAATACAAAACCAATATTTTGATTTCTAAAAAGCGACAACTCCTGATCGTTAAGTGCAAAAACCGAAGTGTTATCAAAAAACACTTCGCCTTTATTCGGTTTATCTAAAGTACCTATAATGTGCAACAACGTTGATTTTCCTGCTCCGGAAGCACCGCAAATGGCAATTACTTCTCCTTCGGGAATTTCCAAATCAATGCCTTTGAGCACTTTTAGGTTTCCGTAGCTTTTTTCTATTGCGGTGATTTTTATCATTGTTTTTTAAACTTTTTTAAATTACTTCGTGTTTTTTGGGCGCAAGATTTTGCGCCCCTACCGCATACCGTACACCTCATACCGCTTCAATCAATTTTTCCCCAATAAACCGCTGCTGCTCCTCCGTTAACTCCGTGTGCATCGGCAATGAAACAACAGATTCGCTTAGTTTTTCGGCAATGGGAAAATCGCCTTTTTGATATCCCAAATATTTGAATGCTTCTTGCAAATGCAATGGAATGGGGTAATACACCATTACCGGAATTTCAGCTTCTTTCATTTTCTCAACCACTTTTTTCCGGTCAACATTTTTCAATTTTAGCGTATATTGATGAAAAACATGTGTGCTAAATGAAGAAATGGCAGGAGTTTCTATTTTTGGATGATTTTCAAACATTTTGTCGTAAAATTCGGCTGCTTTTTTGCGTGCTACGTTATATCCATCCAAATATTTCAATTTTACATCTAAAATCGCTGCCTGAATGGAATCTAATCGTGAGTTAACGCCCAATAATTCATGATGATACTGTTTAAACATACCATGATTACAAATTCCTCTTAGCTTTCTTGCAAGTTCATCATTATTAGTAAAAATAGCGCCACCATCGCCATAACACCCTAAATTTTTAGATGGAAAAAAAGAAACACAGCCGGTATCGCCTATAGTTCCCACTTTCTTTTTTTCTCCGTTTTTAAAAATAAACGTTGCGCCGATAGCTTGACAAGCATCTTCTACTACAAAAAGTGCATGTTTTTTTGCAATTTCCATGATTTTTTCCATATTGCAACTTTGTCCGAAAAGATGTACCGGAATTATCGCTTTTGTTTTTGGAGTAATCGCTTTTTCCAATTGGGCAACATCAAGATTAAAAGAATCCCATTCCACGTCTACAAATTTGCATGTAATGCCAAGCAGTCCAAGCACTTCAGCTGTAGCAATAAAGGTAAAGGGCGAAGTAATTACTTCATCACCGGCTTTTAAACCCAAAGCCATCAAGGAAACTTGCAGGGCGTCTGTGCCGTTTGCACAAGGAATCACGTGTTTAGCACCCAAATAATTTTCTAAATGGGCTTGAAATTCTTTTACTTTAGGTCCATTTATAAAAGCTGTACTTTCAATAACTTGCGAAATATTTTCATCTATCTCTTTTTTTATCTTCTCGTACTGACCTTTCAGATCAACCATCTTTATTGGGTTTATCATAAATTGTTTTTAATTTCTAACAAAAATTCTTTTACGGAGTTCAGTTTGTGAACCACCTCCGCTTGTGTGGCAGCTTTGGAAAAATTGCCACGAATAGCTTCTTTAGCACCCTGTAATGTATAACCTTTTTCCTTAGTAAGATACAGTATCATGCGAATGATCTCCATATCTTTTTGAGTAAAAAATCTTGTACCCTTTTGGTTTTTAAAAGGTTTCAAAAGTTCAAATTCGTTTTCCCAAGCACGCAAAAGCGATGTTTTTACGCCGAACATTTCGGCGGTCTCACTGATGCTATAATATTGTTTTTCAGATCCGTTCATTGGATATTTAGTGAAAATCGGTGCTTTTCAAAAGGCAAGCGCAAATATCTACTTTTTATTGGATAAAATAGAATGTCAAACAATGCAAAGTCGTTTATTATAAATATCCTATTTTTGTACCACTATTTTAATTTTTTATGAAAAACATTCGCATTGATTACCATACCGGCACCGGCGGCACAAAACTAGTCGCCGAATTATTAGCTGAAAAATTGAAAAATAACAATACTAATGTCGAGGTTAATAGAATTTTTAGAGATAAGATTAATGGCATTAATGAAATTAACATAGATTATTACATCTTAATTTTTCCGGTACATTCGTTCTGTGCACCCAAGCCGATTTACGAATGGATAGAGCATTTAGCAGGCAACCATTGTAAAACTGCGGTCATCTCCGTTTCGGGCGGCGGCAATGTTCTTTCCAATACCGCAAGTAGAGTTAAAACTGTTAAGTTGTTAAAAAAGAGCAATTTCAATATAACTTTCGAAGAGATGATCCGGATGCCGAACAATTGGATGAAAGCGCCCGGGAAAAAGAAATATACAAGTATTCTTTCAAAATTACCGAATGAAATTGAGACTATTTCTCAAATTGTTTTAGCGGAAAAGAAGCAAAGAAAAATTATTTATTGGATTGATTATTTGCTTTCTGCATTAGGAGAATTAGAAAAGAAAAGCACGCGTAAATTCGGAAACAGAATAAATGTTTTAGATACTTGTAACAGTTGCGGACTTTGTGCCAAAAATTGTTGTTCATCTAACATAATTATCGAAAACCAAAGACCAAAAATCGGAAGTCGTTGCGACATGTGTTTGGGGTGCATATATAACTGCCCCCGGAAAGCGCTGAAACCTACTTATGGCGCATTTCAAGTAGATAAAAAAGGATATGATTTGCGCTTAATGTGCAAAAATGCAAATTTGGAGTCCAATTTTTACCCCATAATTGAAATTTTTACCCCATAATTTTAAATTTTGCAACTATTATTAATAGGTAGGTATTAATAATGGCTAATGTGCATTAAATCGCATTTCATTTGCAAAAAAGTTAAATATGGAACCGAAACGAATTTTTGACATCCTAACGCATTATCAAAAAAAATACCCTAATCAAGAAGTTGCTTTAGCCGGAAAAATTGACAAAACATGGATAAAATATTCGCTTGCCGAATATGTTGAGATTGTTAATAATCTCTCTTATGGCATGATAAAATTAGGCATAGAACCGGGAGATAAAGTAGGAATCATTTCCACAAACCGCCCCGAATGGAACATGTTGGACATGGCAATTATGCAAGTTGGGGCAATTGCCGTGCCTATTTACCCCACATTGGCAGCACACGAGTATAAGTACATTTTAAATCATGCGGAAATAAAGTTGGTTATTTTGGAAGGCGCTGAGTTAATGGGAAAAGTATCTTCCGTAATGGAAGAAGTTCCCGGATTAAAATATCTTTACACTTTTATCGACCGCAAAGATTTTCCTTATTTTCAACAACTTGTTGATTTAGGAAAAGAAAACCCAAATCCCGAAGAGTTAGAGAAACGAAAAGCTGCCGTAAACTCTTCCGATTGTGCTACAATTATCTATACCTCAGGAACTACCGGCACTCCAAAGGGCGTGATGCTATCGCACGATAATCTTATAGGGCAATTTATGAATTTGTATCATACGCCGGCGCCGTGGTCTAACATTGCGTTTAGCTTTTTACCGCTGTGCCACGCTTATGAACGGATGTTGGTGTATTTGTATCAATATTTGGGCATGTCGGTATATTATGCGCAAAATTTAGGTACGATTGCCGAAAATATTAAGGAGGTAAAACCCACCATGATGTCTACCGTACCACGAATGTTAGAGAAAATTTATGACAAAATTTATGTTTCCAGCAATAATATGCCGTGGCTCACCAAACAAATTTTCCGCTGGGCAGTGCGTGTTGCTTGTGATTACAAAATTCAACCTCACGATCGTTCGTGGTGGTATAATCAAAAACATAAACTTGCTGATAAATTGGTTTACAGTAAAATACGAAAAAATATCGGAGGTAACTTCGACATTGTGGTTTCCGGAGCCGCCAGCATTCAACCGCGATTGGCATCTTTCTTTTCCGCTATCGGCATGCCGGTGTATGAAGGGTACGGATTAACGGAAACTTCGCCGGTTATTGCCGTAAGTTGCCGGGACAAAAACGGAAGAGAAGCCGGAACGGTGGGTTTCCCACTGCCGGGCGTAGAGGTTAAAATCGCCGAAAACGGCGAAGTGTGCTGCCGCGGACACAATGTGATGTTGGGATATTACAAAGATGAAGCGCTCACAAAAACCGTAATTGACGATGAAGGTTGGTTTCATACCGGAGATTTGGGTAGAATTAACGAAAAAGGGCAACTTATTTTGACCGGCAGATTGAAAAACTTGTTCAAAACTTCAATGGGGAAATATATTAACCCTCAGCTTATTGAAGAAAAATTTGCAGAATCGCCATTCATCGAAAATATTGTAGTGGTAGGCGAAGGACAAAAATTTGCGGCAGCGCTCATCTCTCCCGATTTCACCTTTTTGCAAGGTTGGTGCTTACGCCACAACATTGAATATCAAAGTCCGCAACAAATCGTTAAAGATCCGGAGATTGTGAAACGCTATATGCGCGAAATGGATAAATACAACGCACATTTTGGAGATACGGAACAAGTGAGAAAATTTGAGCTTATTCCTGACGAGTGGTCGCAGCTTACCGAAATACTTACGCCTACGTTGAAAGTGAAACGTAATTTGGTACAAGAAAGATACAAAGATGTGATTGAAAGGTTATTTCAATAAAAAAATGATGAGCGTTTAATACTCATCTTCGTGAAAAAAGAAATCGTCTTTGGTAGGATAATCGGGCCATAGATCTTCGATATTATCATAGACTTCACCCTCATCCTCAATCTCTTTCAAATTTTCAATAACCTCCATCGGGGCTCCGGAACGCAACGCATAGTCAATTAATTCTTCTTTGGTAGCGGGCCAAGGTGCATCTTCCAATTTTGAGGCTAATTCTAACGTCCAATACATAAAAAAATGTTTTTAAAAGGGTTCGTTTTAATGGGGCGCAAAAATATATTTTTAGGAATAGGAAGAGATGTTTTTAAGAAATTTTTATTTATCTCATTTTCAGATATTTTTCTCTAACACCTGATTTTTTATGAAGAAAACGTGCCAAAATAAAGAAATAATCCGCCAGTCGATTTGTAATTTGAAGTAACATCAAAAAAGACTCATTATGTGTGCAAAAATGCGATATTTTTCGTTCTAATTTCCGGCAAACGGTGCGGCAAATGTGCGCTTGTGCGATGGCACGAGAACCTTGAGGCAACAAAAAACTGCTTAATGGTGATAAGGTTGCATCCATTTCATCTATCTCTTTTTCTATTTTTGTTAAAAAAGATTCCCATGAAATTTCTTTCCAATATTGTTCATATTTTGCTGTAGGAGTTGCCAAAATTCCGCCCATAATGAACAATTTTCCCTGAATTTCGGTCAAAAACGGCATATTTTCTTCGGCAATCAGCGCTCCGATATGTGCGTTTAGCTCGTCGCAAGTTCCGTAAACATCAAGAATGGCTTCCGATTTATGAATTTTGCTTCCGCCCACTAACGAAGTGGCGCCGCTATCTCCGGTTTTGGTGTAAATTTTGCTCATAATTTAAACATCATTAACTTAATCACAAAAAAATAAATATTTTTTGAAATGGCGATTAAAACATTCTTTTTTATTTTTTGGGCGTTCCGGCTTCCTCCGCGTACGGGCGTTGCATGCAACGCCCCTGCCCTCACACGCCGTCGGGCTTTCCGCTATACTCCTCGCTTTCTTGCTCCGTAGGAACAAGCAGACCTTGTCCTTACATGTCGTGCTTCGTAGCTACTATACGCTGCGGGGTGCCGCTGCAATCCCTAACGCAGCGTATGGGAACGCACAGTGAGAAACATGATAAATAACATAGTTGAAAATTATGGAATTCCGATTAAAACGATATTTTTGCGTGTATTTATGCGTTAGAGGCCATGGCGGGATAGTGATAGGTATCTTGAAAAAAATGGAAAATTGAAAGTTAGTCAAACCACAAAAAAATATTATTATGAGAGCATTAAAACTACTTTTCGTATCAGCAATTTTAGCCTGCTCTTGCTTGGCTTGGTCTCAAACAGTGAAGTTAGATCCAAATTTTGGAAATGATGGAATTGTAATAACTCCCGGTACTACTGAAATTAATAAAACAATAGTCACTTCGGACGGTAAACTTCTCAGTATGGGATATTATTATAAGAATAACATAGCTTGGACGCCAGACTGGGTGTTAGCTAAATACAATTCAGATGGAACTTTGGACAATAGCTTTGGAGATAACGGACTGGTTTTCAATGTTGATAACTACAATAGCTATGCTATGAACATGACAATTCAGCCGGATAATAAAATTCTCGTTGCCGGTTTTCACATTTACGAGTACATAGAAATTGCCCCTGATGTTTGGGCACCTGTAGAGAAATCTTTTATAAAAAGATTTGAATCCAATGGTGCGCCCGATTTAACATTTGGAAATAATGGTCTGATGATTATGGATTTTAATTCTATGCAATCTTGTTTATCTTCAATTACATTGCTGGAGGATAATAAGATTTTAGCTGGAGGATATAAAGGCATAAACAATATCACTATTCTGCTAAAATTAAACTCTGATGGAAGTATTGATGACTCTTTTGGAAATTCAGGATTAATTGCCTTTGATGATCCTGATTTTAGATTCATTTTATGGGATTTTAAATTGCTAAAAGATGGAAATATATTGTGCTATGGTTCAGAGTTCTTGGGATTCTACCTCGGACAACAATATTGTAGGGGTGCTATCCTCAAATTAGACGCAAACGGCGAACTCATTACATCATTTGGTAATAATGGTATAGTGATAATTAATGAATTTTCATTCGGAGACCCATTTTTTACACAAGCTGTTGTATTAGGAAATCATCAAGTTCTTTTGGGAGGATATATAGAGGGACGCCATTTTTTATTAAAACTTAATCCGGATGGTAGTTTGGATAGTAATTTTGGGGATCAAGGTATTGTAAGACACCATTATCCTTTTGTTGATATGGCAGTCTGGAAAAATGGACAAATTTATGTAGCAGGTTGCAAATTAATAAATCCTTATGACTATGGTTATTCTGTTTGTCGCTTCAATGCTAATGGAACTATTGATGAAACATTCAACGATACAGGATATTTTGATATTAATATCTCTCCGAATAATGATTACGTTCAATGTATTACTTTTCAGCCTGACGGTAAACTAATATTAAGCGGGGGCTCACGTACAACTGGATCCACAAATTTTACCATGGTTCGCCTCATTACAGATCTGCAAAATGATTGTACAGCAATAAATAACCTTAATTATTATAAATGCAACGATGACTGTATTCTACTTACTTGGAGTGCGCCAGAAAACGATGTGCAGATAGAAGGATACCGCATCTTTCGTAATAGCCATTCTCTCAACGAAGGATTACTGACAGGCACAACATATACTGATGAAAATTTACCTATTGGAAATTATGAATATTATGTGATTACATATTATGCAAATGGCTGTATATCGGATTGTTCAAATCATGTAACAGCAACTGTTGGAGTTGGAATTGCTGAAATAGAAAAAAAGGGGGAAATTGTAATTTACCCCAATCCAACGACAGGTAAAATGAGAATTGAGAGCGGTGAATTGAGAATTAAAAATGTAGAGTTCTATGACGCATACGGCAGAAAGCAGAACGTAAGAGTAGAAAATTTGCATACTCTTGAAAGAGGATTTGATATTTCGCATTTGTCGGCAGGAGTGTATATTGTACAAATATCTACAGAAGCAGGACAAGTGACTAAGAAGGTGTTGAAAGAGTAGTGGTGGTCACTTATCCAAGTTTATAAAGCCGTGCTCGCAAGTTCGCACCGCTTTATAAACCGCACAGCCTTTAAAAATGGCTACCGCCATTATTTGGCTTCGGGCTTACACGCGCTCCAGACGGGACATTGGGGTTTGACAGGAGATATACTGCAGGAAAGCGTTGCGGGAAGGCAGCCACAGCCTCTAACGTGGGGTTTGGCGCAAGCGGGCTTTACCTCGCGTGATAGTGATGTGAGTAATTGAAAATTCATACTTTCGCGGGCAAGTGTATTGGCAAGCCCGCCTGCGCCAAGCCCCTGCCTCGTTAGGTGCCATTTGGGGACAGCGCGTGGAAACTGGACAAATTAGAAAGAATAAAAAATAAAACAGATATGAAAATGCAACATTACTTAGTGATTTCTATTGTTATCTTGACAACATTTCCTATTTTGAGTTTTGGACAAGGGACAATAGTAACAAATGAAAATTCAGAAAAGGATAAGAAAATTTCTTATTCATTTATTACTGAACATGGGATGTATATGTGGTGGGCAGGCTATGCAGGAGTTTTTGTGAATGGTATTTGCTTTAACAAAACGCAAGACCTTGTGGGGATAGGTATTGGATTAGAATATGACATTGCCTCGGGACCTAGTTATCCGATATTTGTAAATTATCGTCATTATTTTCCAAGTAAAACAAAATTAGAACCTTTAATAAACATTGCGATAGGTACTCGGCTTTGTACTTGGTATTCTTGGAAACCATCCATGCTAGGATTATACACTACAATTGCTTCGGGATTTCGTGTAAAATCTTTTTCTTTCTCCTCGGGACTTTTCGTGAAATCTTTGAATAGTGATTTTTTCGCTGGCTTTGAGATAAAATTAGGATATACATTTAACGCTAATAAAAAATAAAACGATGAAAAATATTTTATTAATCATTCTGACAATTTTCCTTACACTTAAACCTATTTTAAGTTTTTCTCAGGAAATGGAGAATCCTGAAAAGCAGAAAAAAATTTCCTATGCATTCATTAATGAATATGGTTTTTCTTTCAATGCTCCTTATCCTTTTTTTATTGCTATTAATAGTGTTTTTGTGAATGGCATTCGTTTTAACAAAACGCAAAATGAAATAGGAATAGGCATTGGTTATGACTTTTACTTTATTATGCAAGCATTTCCAATATTTGCAAATTATCGTCACTATTTTCCGAGTAAAAAAAATATTAAACCACATATAAACATTGGATTAGGTACTCAACTTAGTTTTTATAGAGGACATGAACCTTGGGAAGACCGTAACCTTCACTGCTACGGAGGATTATATGCTACACTTGCGACAGGATTTAAAATAAAAGCATTTTCTTTTTCAGTAGGTGGTTTTGCGAAATCTATTTTAGATGAGTGGTATTTTGGAGGAGCGGAATTAAAAATGGGATTTACTTTTTGACAATGAAAGATGGAACATATACGATTGATAATCAAACAATAAATATAGTTTCGATATTGAAATGGTTGTAGAATTTGAAAATAGCGCAGTTTGAAAAATAAAAACACAATAAATAGTGCAGTTGAGAGAGAAAATACCTGCACCTAACGGGCGATTTTGCAAGATTACGGCATTACCTCGCGTTGACAATTTTAGTATATTTTTGCGGCGGTAGTTCGCGTTGTTAGTTTTGTGGAAGCCGCCACTTCATAAAGCCGCTTCTACGTTAGCGGTCATGCGGGACGAGCAGTGCGAAAAGAAAAGAGTATCAACATAATTATAAAAAAAGGAGGTCAATAATGAAAAAACTATTTTTTGTTTTAATAGTAATTTTTGCATTTTTTGTAGGAGCGACAAGTTGCTCCAAAGACAAACAAACATTGGTGAATACTAATTGGGAAGTAGAAAGCGTAAAAGTTCACTCAGATTCTACTTGGCAATATCCCGAACCAATTGGACTTTGGAAAGATGAATTTATTTTAAAAATCACAAGTAAAAGTCAGTATGTATTTGGCCCTTGTAGTGGAGATGTAAGATTTTTGGCAAATAAAAAAATCAAGTTCGAAAATGGAAATTGTTTTTTACCGGGTGGGTACCCTGATCTTGTTTGGGAATGTAATTACATGCTAAATCGAATAACTCACTATGAACTTCTTGAAAATAAATTTACTCTCAAAGGAGATAATGGTGAAATTATTAATCTTAAAAAAATAGAATGAAGGAAGAAAAGATTACTGGATGGCAGCACGAACCGCTAACGAGCATATTGGCAAGATGGCGGCAGTAACACCGCAGATAATTCAGTGTAAATCAGTAAGTTTCTGTCCCGCAAGCAAGCATTGGAAGCCGCCACCTCGCCAATATACCACCACATTAGGCAACACTCGCGGACAGCGCAGGGGATAATAAAGATAGAAAATAGAATGTTGAAAAATATTTGACACAATGACAATGAATAAATTAAACATTTTTATAATTGGGTTACTCTTTGCAATGGCAGTGTTTTCTGGTTGCCATAAAGAAAAACTTGAATGCGAAGAGTTCTGTTTGTATGCTAATGTCGAAGATTTTTACAAAACAGCACCTTTCATTAACGAATATTTGAGCACTTTGCCGAAAAGCTGGAGAGATAAACGGAAAATGCAATCTTTGACGGAGTGGTTGAATTCATTTCCTTGCATAATGAATGCGGAACTTGCATCTTCAACACCGAAGTCTTCTAATTTTGAGAATATAGTCTCAAAAAGTCCTTACCCAGAAGCGCCACCGGTTGTTTGGATTGCTATTGAACTTGAGGAAAATGGCATAAAAAGAGGATTGACTATGAGTATTACCAAAAAGAATTCATTATTAATAGCCCAAGGCTACATATACAGCAACCTAACAGAAGTCGTAGTGAGTACAGGATATGATGTTAATGTCCCAATTAAGCAAGTATTTGACTTTATCAACTTATTTGACCATAAAGTGCCGTACATACAGATATTTACAGGAAGTTACACTTCAACTATGCCTCCGAGTAATTTGCAAAGTATTTTGGATAGTTTAAACGCAAAGCCATACGTTTATGCACACGGGTTCATAGATTTCCAACGAATTGTTATCCTCCCTACACTTTACAGCATGGATAACAAAAATTACCAAGCGGATTGGCTTAGGACAGTAGACAATTTCCAACTTTTTGAATGGAATTACCTCCCAATCGAGCATGGATATAACATTTATTTTGAAGTTCCGGCTGGAAAGGAAGAAGAATGGATAGCAAAATTTGAGAAGTATGAAATTGTAGAAATGGCGAACAGGGTTATTCGAGGCAAAACCATGTTATTGTGACGATGATGGATTTCCAATGAAAAAACAGAAAATGTCTGTACCTAACGAACAGTTTGATAGAAAAGAAAATTTTTGAAAATATGATAAAAAAGTCAATTTTAATTTGGTTATCAATTATCCCTCTTGCCATCTTGAACGGCGCATTTCGTGAAAAATTTCTTATTCCTTGGGTTGGTGAAACCTATGCAAAACCTATCAGCGGAATTATTCTTTGCTTATTGATTTTTATAGTTTCGTTCATTTTTATTCCTCAACTTGGGAAAGGCAGACAAAAAACATACTTGAAAATGGGAATTTTATGGATTGCCTTAACTATTGTATTTGAAACAATTTTAGGATTAGCGATGGGAAATACTTTTGTGGAATTGTTGAGATCATATGATGTTACAACAGGAAATCTTTGGCTTTTGGTAGTTTTATTTATAGGAATAACACCCTGGTTGGTTGTAAAAGTCCGGAAGATTTTATTCATGGTATAAATTGGAAGATTTTGATGTCTAAACGGAAAATGAGGACGCATCTTTTCATAAAATTCCGTACTTTTGCTGCTTCGATTTCTAAAAAAGAAAAAACATGAATAACAGCAAATTAGGCATTGATTTTAAGAAAGTTAATGAAGCCAAAACGATAGCGGCTTCCATAGCAAATGAAGTACAACAGTTCGTAAACGGCTACACTACGGTGGCTGTGGAACGCACACTCTGCCGCTTGATAGGCATTGACGGCGTGGACGCTCACGAAGTGCCGCTTCCCAATGTGGTGGTAGATCAATTGCACCAAGCCGGGTTACTGGGGCAAGGCGTGCTCTACTTTCTTGGCAATGCCATGTTGGAAACCAAATTGAATCCTCAGCAAATTGCCGAGAAAATGGCGCAAAATACACTGGATATTACAAAGCTCCCTATTCATTCGGATGAGGAGATTCGAAATACAGTGGCGCCTTATATTGAAATGACTTTACAAAGAATTTCGAACAATGTGGCGCAACGACGTCATTTTTTAGAAACATTGGGTGAAGGCGCAAAACCGTATATTTACGTAATTGTTGCCACCGGAAATATCTACGAAGATGTGGTGCAGGCGCAAGCGGCGGCGCGTCAAGGCGCAGACATTATTGCGGTGATCCGAACCACCGGTCAAAGTTTGTTGGATTATGTACCTTTTGGAGCCACTACCGAAGGTTTCGGAGGTACGTTCGCTACGCAGGAAAATTTTAGAATTATGCGTAAAGCCTTGGATGAGGTGGGCGAAGAGGTGGGACGCTACATCCGTTTGTGCAACTATTGCTCCGGATTGTGCATGCCCGAAATTGCCGCTATGGGTGCATTAGAACGGTTAGATGTGATGCTCAACGACGCACTTTACGGCATCCTGTTCCGCGATATTAATCCGCAAAGAACACTCGTTGACCAATATTTCTCAAGAATCATCAACGGTTTTGCAGGCGTAATTATTAACACCGGAGAAGACAACTATTTAACCACCGCCGATGCCTTTGAAGAAGCGCATACCGTATTGGCTTCCGATTTGATTAACGAACAGTTGGCGCTATTGGCAGGTCTTCCGGAAGAACAAATGGGATTGGGACACGCTTTTGAAATGGATCCCAATTTGAAAAACGGCTTTCTTTACGAACTCGCACAAGCTCAAATGACCCGCGAAATCTTCCCGAATGCACCACTCAAATATATGCCGCCTACCAAGTTTATGACCGGAGATATTTTCAAAGGACATTTGCAAGATGCTCTGTTTAACATGATTGGCATTTGGACAAAACAAGGTATTCAACTATTGGGTATGCCCACCGAAGCCATCCACACGCCATTTATGTCCGACAGGTTTTTAGCTATTGAAAATGCAAAATATATTTTCAATAATATGTCAGCTATTGGTGATGAGGTAGAATTTAAAGAAGACGGTATTATTCGTAAACGCGCTCAGTTTGTTTTAGATGAAGCAGTTAAATTATTGAAAGATATTGAGAAAGATGGACTTTTTACCACATTAGAGAAAGGTAATTTTGGTAATGTAAAACGTCCGAAAACCGGTGGAAAAGGGCTTCAAGGCGTGGCTGAAAAATCAATGCACTATTTTAATCCGTTTGTTGAGAGGATGAAAGCTCGTTCATAATGCGTGTTGCTTCCGCAAATTTATCAATAATAAACAAAACGTACCGGATATCTACGGCAATAGCGCGTTGTTTATCTGCATTGTAGATAATATTATTTGTTAAAGCCTCCCAGTTTCCGTCAAAAACGCAGCCCACAAGCTGCCCTTTTGCATTTAATACGGGAGAGCCTGCATTTCCTCCGGCAATATCGTTGTTGGTAATGAAACATATCGGAAGCTGTGAGCCTATGGCATATTTTCCAAAGTCTTGATTTATAAGCAAAGTTTTCAGTTTTTCCGGAATGGAAAATTCGGGATGCCCGGGAATCTCTTTTTGTAAAATTCCATCAGAGGTTGTGTAGAAATTATAGTTTACACCATCGGAGGGAGAATAATCGGAAACTTTGCCGTAAGAGAGTCGCGGCGTGCCATTGGCATTGGGATACATAGCGCGGTCGTTTTCATAGCGCAGCTCGCGAAGGGCAAATAAATACTTCTTATGCAATTCTGCCAGAGCTTCTTGATATGCTACGCGATGAGCCTCACCTCTCGCTAAATATTCCATATTCAAATAAAAATAGCGCACCAACGGATCTCTTTCAAAACGACTAATCGATGCTCTTTTTAGATATTTGGCAAATTGTTTTTCATTTGTAAAAATAGAATGATGCACCATAGCATTGAGGAAAGCATCTGTGTCGCCGTTAAAATATTTCGCAATATAGGCTTCCAACGACGGTCTCTCTTTTTCCGGAATGCGTTGCCAAAGTTTCCAAGATGCCCGAAGGATTTTCAGTTCCGTATCCAAATCGATATTAGTCATTAATTTTCTGTAATTTTCTAATAATATTTCTCTGTTTTTTGCAGAAAGATGCTCTCCTTTTTCAGGCTTTACCCCCCTCAATTGCATGGGAAGCATGAGCATTTTTGAAGAAAGCAGCGTCATGTTGGAATACCAAAAATATTTCTCGTAAAGCGGATCTAAATCGGCGCAAATTCTTTCAATGTCTTCAAAAAGATTGGCGAACTCTATGACTCTTGTAGAGTCTCGGGCAATCCAATCTCTAACACGGTTCTCTCTTGCCTGCCTCCGTTGAACGGCGTTGAACCTGGTTAGACTGTAGTTTTCTCCTCTTTTTTGTTTCCAGTTGTTTGCCAATCCGGAAAACCAGTCGCTATATTTTAATCTGATCTTTTCACTACCGTAAATAGCATTTTGGATAGTAGGCAGTATGGCATCGCAAGCCTCTAAAAAAGCGGGATTTATTTTGGTAAGCAGGTTCGAAATTTCATACGAGGTCATAAAGCGATTTGTGGCAATAGGGAATCCCAACACCATAGTAAAATCGTCTTTTTGAATACCGTCTAATGAAATGGCATAGCTATATTTTGGATGCAGGGGCACGTTGGAAGACGTATATTCTGCCGGATTTCCCAACGAATCTCCATATACTCTGAATAAAGAGAAACTTCCACTGTGCCGGGGCCATACCCAATTATCGGTTTCTCCTCCAAATTTTCCAATACTTACCGGTGGCGCGCCCACCAATCTTATATCCGTATATTCCTCGTAAATAAACATATAATAATTATTTCCACTGTAAAAAGGCTTTATTTCTACTATATATTGCCCGTTGTTTGAATAGATTTTTATCAATTCATCCATTCTGTTTTGCATCCAAACAGAAGGAGAAATCGGAGAAATATTTTTAGGAACACTATTGCGTATTAATGAAGTAACATCTTCCATACGAATAAAAAACCGCACCGAAAGTCCGGGACAATACAGTTCTTCTTCTTTTGAATTTGCCCAAAAACCGGAATTAATAAAATTATGTTCTTCTGTAGCATGTTGTACAATATACGGATACCCTGTTTGATAGCTGGTTAATATAAGTCCTTTTTCCGAAATAATGGCGCCGGTACCCAAATCATGGTTAAATTGCACGATACCATTAAATAAAGAAGGAGCAGTTGAATTATACAAGGAATCGCACGGAAGTTGCAGTCCAAGGCGCTTCATCTCCTGACAATTGTATTTTTCCAAAAATTTCGGAAGCCAAAAACCTTCAAAAGTGTTTTGGGAATAGATACAGCAGGCGAAAAGGAGGATGGGGAATGTAAGTAGAAACCTCTTTATCATTTTTAATTCTTATTTCAAGTTGCAAATATAAAACAATTCGCATATTACCAAAAAACCGGTTGCAAAAGATTGTCAACCGGTTTTTTTTAATTATTGCTAAATGTCGCTTATTCTTTAAATTCGGAAGCGATCAATCCTTTTTGAATATTCAGCCAACCAATGAAAAGCAAGCAGATTGCAAGTACGGCGAGAAGGGCGGCAACAAATCCCATAAGCGGTAAAAAACCTACTATGAAAGCAATAATACCAATAATAAATGATATCAATATAAGAATGATACCAAATTTTCCACTTTCACCAATGGTTGCGGAGCCTCGTAGAACCAAATAGCCCACGATCTCAATGATAAAGGCAATAATGGCAAAGATTATGCCAACAAGCCCTACGACAGGGATTAAACCAATGAGCGTTCCAAAAGCACCGACAAAAGCTCCTATCAAAATGATTTTTGCACCTAAAGCACCCTTGGCATCAATATTTTTTGCCAATTTTAACAGGCCGATGATCAGAAAAATAAATCCGAGCAAGCCGATAAGTTTTGATACACTTCCTGCAAATTGAAGTGTTGAACCCACTAAAATGTAAGTTACGGATTGAATACGTGATATGTTCATAAGAATTTAGTTTAAAGTCTACCTCCTTAAGCAGACCTATTAAAGGTTAATTTTTCCCTGCAAAATAAATAAAATATTATTATAATTAATAAAAAGATCATCACATTTTTTTAAAGCTTTTAATAAATTTTTTCTTTAATTCATTCAAAATAAATTGGGAAAATTCATGTTTATTTGCATTATGTTTCAACCTACCTATTTCGCCGATATTTTGCTGCCATTGCCATTGCCGGCAACTTTCACTTATCGTGTGCCTTACGAGCTTGATACGCAAATAAAAGCCGGCACGAGAGTGGTAGTTCCGTTCGGGAAAAACAAACTTTATGCAGGTTTGGTGATGGCAATTCACACCAACGCTCCTTCGGTTTTGCATGTTAAATATATTGTGGATATTATTGATGTAGAACCGATTGTTACGGAAAAGCAGCTTGCACTTTGGAAATGGATCGCACACTACTATTTGTGCCAAACCGGCGAAGTGATGGCAGCTGCCATGCCCTCGGGACTCAAACTGGCAGGCGAAACGTTAATCATGCTGCATCCTAATTTCG
>WQTS01000135.1 GCA_009786185.1 Bacteroidota bacterium | reverse complement strand
CCAAATTGAACAAATATAACGGTAGGGGCGCAAAATTTTGCGCCCTTTCATATTATTATAATTTCAATATTTTCTTGACAACCGAATGTCCTGAGTCGGCGGTTATTTTAACAAAATAAATGCCTGTGTGCAAATGTGAAATATTTAAAACCACCCCGTCAGGCTTCGCCTGCCACCCCTCCAATGAATTGGAGGGGAATCTATTCCCTACTTTTCTGCCAAAAACATCAAGAATCGTAATGTCGGATATCGGATAATCGGATATCGTAATGGTTAATTCTCCTGTCGTCGGATTTGGATAAATATTTATTCCGGAAATATCTGTCTCGTTAATTCCAAGATTTAAAGTAGCATGTAAACTAATTTCGACTTCAGAATTTGAAGGATCATTGCTACTAAGGGTAAAATTACCAACATGTTCTGTAGCTTTTGCAATGTTATTAAAATTGTACGATAAAGTGAGGGTGAGCGAATCGCCTTCCGGAATGGTGCCGTGTTGCGGATCAATGGAGAGCATGTCATCGAAATCAATATCGATAATTTCAATCGCAAGGTCTGCATTGCCGAGATTATAAACTATGATAAAATCTTCAACTACTGTCATTTCTTCTGAATATACAAAAGAACTTGTTTTACTTAAGCTCAACACAGGAGCAAAATACACTTCGTTTTGAGTAGCGTGTAAGGCAATTTCAATTTCCGGATTTTCCGGATCATTGCTTAACAGCGTAAAGCTACCCAAATAGCTTCCGGTTGCAACATTAGAGAAATCGTAAGATAAAGTTATCGTTTGAGAGCCGGAAGGTTGAATTGTTCCAGTTAAAGGTGTAATAATAAGCATCTCATGAAAATCAATATCTGTAATTTCAAAAGAAAGATCAGCAAGCCCCAGATTAGAAAGCGTGATAAAATCTTCAATTATTTCAAAGTCTTCGGAAGTTACCGAAGAACTCGTTTTATCCAAACTCAACACAGGAAGTAAAGGCGGTTCTCCAACAAGAGTAAATTTGTGCGGATCGGGTGCACCAATATAAGGATGGCACTCTCTTCTTCCGGATTCATCGGCAGCAAAAACGTAATACTCTATTAATCCACTCGTAAGACCGTAAATTGTTACTTCCCAAGTGTTAGCTCCGGCATACTCCATATTGTATGCTTCGTAATCACCGCCATCAATTCTAAGATAGATAATTGCAGAATCGGAATATATTGTGTTATTGCAATATGAATAAAGTTCCGTGCTAAAAGTCAGGCTTCCTGTATTTTCAATTTCTGCAAAATAGGGCTGATGTTTCACATAAAGCATGCATCTGTCTGCAATTTCGTGCGTGCGGCAATGAAGGGCATCGGTATTGAGCCATGAGTTGTAATTAATCCCTATGATTTCATATCCCGGCATGGCTTGTTGGTAAACTTGCAGTGCTGCAATATCATGGCTTGTCATAGTTTGGTTAACGGGTACAAGAACTTTATTGTTCAATATCAGCGAGTTGGTGTAAGGGGTGATAGGCGAATAGCCGGTAGCCCCGGGTGCATCCACTCTAAAAACTTGCATGGGCGTTCCATAAGAAGAGGTGAGTGAGGCAAAGTAATTTGCCGCAGTTTCGAACTTATTGTAGTTTGGATTATTTGTGGGAACGCGCGAAACCAAAACCTTATCAGGTGCAAGATACTTACTCCAACAATCAATATGTTGAATATTGTCGTAAGGAACTATAGGATCCGGAATAAAGTGGTATTCTTCTATTCCCATGTATTCTTGAAAATGGTTTTTAATTTGTTGTGCGCTCCATCCGGAATTTTCTGTTAATGTTAGTGTTGTAGAAGCAGCCTGAGTTAGCCCGTCGTTCATAAAATTGCCGCCGCAATGTTGAAGTGTAGAGGCATATCTATTTATGTTGGGTCCATTAGATGACAGGTAAGTAGCAAGTCTGCTGTTTATTTGGTTATCACTTGGTCTCGGTCTGTTATAAGCAAAATCGTACATTGCTACTTCATTATTATTAATTGCCATGAACCAAGGACCATAATCTCGTGTCCAGTATGTATCTGAACTTGCAATTAAAAATTCACAATTAGCAGTATTTACTCCGTTTGAATTATATTGGCCTAATACGGTATTTTGTTGAGATGTGCTTGCTACAATCGTAATCACTTTAATGTCTTTTGCCATTTCTCTAATTAACGACATCGGAATACCAAAAGGATAGCGAATAAGCACAGCTTCCATCGGCTCCCATTCGGCAATGGGGCGAATTTGACCCACCGGCGGAGATGTTGGAGCTGTCCTGAGCGTATCATAGCCTTTGCTTTTTGCCCATTCTATTTCTTCCTGGGAAGGAGTGTGATGCAGACGGATACCGGCTTCGTTGTAAATGGGTTGGGAGAAAGAGATTGAAACACTTGTGATAAGTACTGTAAAGAGTAAGCTGATTTTTTTCATTGTATTGATTTTTTTTAATTTTTATATAAACTACCCCGTCTCGCTGCGCGAGACACCCCTTCAAAATTTGAAGAGGATTTTCTTCCGTCATTCCGAAGGGAGCGAGGAATTTCAAACTTTAATTTTTAATTTTTTAATTGTTTCCATCGGATTTTCCGAGCCAAATACTGTATTTCCGGCAACTAAAATATCCGCGCCGGCTTCTACTAAAATGGGAGCGTTTTCCAAATCTACGCCGCCATCTACTTGAATCATGGCGTCTGATTTGTGTTTTTCGATCAATTTTCTAAGTTCTTTTATGCGTTTGATGCTGTTGGTGATGAAGCGTTGTCCGCCAAAACCGGGGTTTACCGACATAATTAACACAAAATCAACATCATTAATTATATCTTCTAAAAAAGAGACCGGCGTATGTGGGTTAAGCGCCACACCCGCCAGCATATCTAAATCTTTAATTTGGTGAATGGTGCGATGCAAATGTGTGCAGGCTTCCCAATGTACCGATAAGCAATCGGCGCCGGCTTTTTTAAATTCGGCGATGTAGCGTTCCGGTTTTTCAATCATTAAGTGCACATCTAACGGCTTTTGCGCTACTTTTTTAATGGCGCGAATTACCGGCATGCCAAAGGTGATGTTGGGCACAAAATGACCGTCCATAATATCCAAATGCAGCCAATCGGCTTTCGATTTGTTAAGCATTTTTATCTCTTTTTCCAGATTTACGAAATCGGAAGAGAGCAAAGAAGGTGCAATAATTGGACTCATAATCAACTTAATTAAAATTTATTACAGCTTTAACGGCGGTTTCGCCGGAGAGTTTTCCAAAGGTTTCGTCGCCAATCATGATTGCCGGCGCTAAAGAGCAGCAACCCAAGCAAGAAACGGCTTCCAACGTAAATTTACCGTCTTCGGTGGTTTCTCCGTCATTAACTTTCAAATGCTCTGACAACGCATTCATCACGGCATTAGCATTTTGCACATGACAGGCAGTTCCTTTGCATACTTTTATTGAATATTTTCCGGAGGGTTTCAGCTTAAACTGTGCGTAGAAAGTGGCAACGGCATATAATTCGCTTAACGGATAATTTAATTCTTCTTCCACGCGTTGCAATGCTGCTTTCGGCAAATAAGTATAAACGGTTTGTATTTCTTGCAAAAGCGTAATCAAACCACCTTTTTTGTCTTTGTATTTTGGAATAATGCTTTCAATCAAGGAAATATCAACTTCTTGTGCTGAAGGAACAGGTGTTTGGGAGATTCTTTGGATTCTCATAAACTCATTGTTTTATTTTAGCAATTTGGCGGCAATCACCATTTTTTGCACTTCAGAGGTGCCTTCATAAATTTCGGTAATTTTGGCATCGCGCATCATGCGTTCTACCGGATAGTCGCGGGTATAGCCGTAACCTCCGTGCAATTGCACGGCTTTGGTGGTAACTTCCATTGCCGTTTCGGCAGCAAAAAGTTTCGCCATCGCGGCATCGGTTGAATAGGGTAGGGCATGATCTTTTTTCCACGCAGCGGCATACACCAAATAACGCGAGGCTTGCACTTTAGTCTCCATGTCGGCTAATTGAAACTGTGTATTTTGAAAGCTGCTGATTTGTTTGCCAAACTGTTTTCGCTCTTTGGTATATTTAACGGTTTCATCTAAAGCGCCTTGCGCAATGCCCAGCGCTTGTGCGGCAATACCGATGCGCCCACCGTCTAATGTTTTCATGGCGATGCCGAAACCGCCGCCTACTTTGCCTAAAAGATTCTCTTTAGGTATTTTGCAGTTTTCAAAGATTAACTCGGCGGTAGCAGAACCGCGAATTCCTAATTTCTTTTCTTTTACTCCAAATGAAAATCCGGGCGTTCCTTTTTCTACAATGAATGCAGTAATTCCCTTCACACCCAACGATTTATCGGTCATTGCAAGCACAATGTAAACATGAGCATAAATGGCGTTGGTAATAAAAATTTTGCTTCCGTTTAAAATATAATGATCACCTTCTAAAACGGCGGTGGTTTGTTGCGCAGAGGCATCGGTTCCTGCATTAGGTTCGGTCAATCCGAAAGCTCCAATCCACTCACCGGAAGCAAGTTTGGGCAAATATTTCATTTTTTGCTCTTCTGTACCATTTTCCAAAATGGGCGCCACGCAAAGCGAAGTGTGTGCCGAAACCACCACACCGGTAGTGCCGCAAACGCGCGACAATTCCTCAACCGCTCTGGCATATAATTGATTATTTCCACCGGAACCACCGTATTGTACCGGCACCGGAATTCCCATAATTCCCAATTTTGCCATTTTTTCTGCAGTTTCCATAGGAAAACGCTCCTCTTCATCAATCTCTGCGGCTATAGGTTTTACTTCTTTTGCAGCAAATTCGCGAATCATCGTGAGAAATAACTCCTCTGTTTTAGTAACATTAAAATCCATATCGTTTGTTTTTACAATAGCTGCAAAGAAAGTATTTTTTGCTCAATTTTTATTTTGAGTTGGTATTATTTTAAAAAAAAAGAGAGCAATTTTTTGCTCGGTAATATTCTTAATTAACAAACCGAAAAATAAATTATCTTCGCAGGTTATTTTTTACATTATAATTATGCACAAAATAGAACTACATCCTATCTTAGAAATTCCTAAAAACAAAGAAGTTACATTTTTATTTAATGGTAAAAAAATAGTTGGACACGCCGACTATACCATTGCCGCCGCTTTGCATCAAGCAGGTTTTCCTGTACATAGCCACAGTTTAGATGGACGCGAGCGCAGTTTAGAGTGCGGCATCGGCAAGTGCGGCGCTTGCGAAATGTTGGTGGATGGCAAAATTAAACGAATTTGTATCACTAAAGTGGATGGCGTTAAAGAAGTAGCCGAAGTAAATACTCAAGTGCTTCCCAAAGAGGAGGTTCCAAATACAAAAAAAGAAACTCGCATTTATAAAACACGTGTGGCGATTATTGGCGCCGGTCCCGCCGGATTGGCTTGCAGAGAGGAACTTAATAAATTAGAAATTCCTAACATCGTGATTGATAATAATGATAGGGTAGGAGGGCAGTTTAATATGCAAACCCACCAGTTTTTCTTTTTTGAAAAGGAAAAATTGTACGGTGGTCTGCGCGGATTTGAAATATCATTGCACCTTGCCGGAGAAGACCACACCGGAATATTCCTTAATTCAACGGTTTGGGATCTTTTGGAAGGCAAGCGCGTTGCCGTAAAAAACATGCTTACTGAGGAGATTTATTATGTAGATGCCGAATATTTGGTGGTAGCAACCGGCGCCGTGCCTTTTATGCCCGCATTCGAAAACGATGATTTGCCGGGCGTTTACACCGCTGCCGTGATGCAAAAAATGATGAATGTAGAGCACACGTTGTTGGGCAAACGCATTTTGTCTATCGGGGCAGGAAATATCGGATACTTAACTTCTTATCAGGCTATGCAAGCAGGCGCGCAAGTAGTGGCAATTATCGAAGCTATGGATCGCGAGGGCGGTTTTCCCGTACAGGCAAATCGTGTGCGCCGTTTAGGTATTCCGGTACTAACTTCACATATTTTGCTGAAAGCGATTCCAAATGAGGATAATACCGGTATAATAGGTGCAGTTGTTGCAGAATGCAAAAATTTTGCACCAATTCCCGGTACGGAGAAGGTCATTAATGACATTGACGTCATTAATATTTGCACCGGTCTAATTCCTGATGATCAGCTTTTAATAAAAGGGCGCGCCGTTTTTGGAGAAAAAACGTTTGGTGTGGGCGATGCCGTGCGCGTGGGCGAAGGCACTTGCGCCGTTTTACGTGGCAAGCAGGCAGCTATGGAAATTGCGATGGCATGCAGCAAACGACTTTCTTATGATGCCTATTTAGAATTATCGAAAGAGTATATTGATTCGCAACAACATCCGACAAGAATATTAGAAAAGCCAAACAAACCTTCTGCTGAAAGAATGCACGAAAAACCTTTTGTAGTTGCCGATTGTTTGTACGGTTTTGCTTGTAACCCTTGTGTTTTTGCTTGCCCTAAAGATGCCATCCAAAAATCTTCTACTTCTACCGTACCTGTAATTGATTACGAAAAATGTATCGGTTGCATGGATTGTGTGGCAAAATGTCCGGGGTTAGCAATATTCGGTTATAATTTAGCTAAAAACCAACTTTTTTTGCCCATCGAAAATTTTGTAGAAGAAAATGCAGAGGTGTTTTTGGTGAATAATCAAGGCGAAAAATTGGGCGAAGGCATTATTGAAAAAGTATTACTAAAACCCAATAAAACGAACATTGTCCGCGTAAAATCTTTAACCTTAACAGGAGATAAGTTAACGGAGGTTACCGGTTTTATTACAAAAGAAAATTATCCGAAACCTTTAAACATTATCAAAAATACAACAACCGGTAAAGCGCCAACTTACATTTGTCATTGCGATGACGTAGAATTGGAAGCAATTTTAGGGGTAATTGGTGATAGAAAAATGATTTCGGTGGACGAATTGAAACATATTGTTCGTGTAGGCATGGGCGCGTGTCGCGGAAAGCGTTGTATTCCGCGTGTGCGTCAAATATTGCGCAGCAAAGGCATTGAGTTGGTGGGCGATGCAACGCCAAGAGCGCCTTTGTCGAATCAAGTGAACATGAGCGAGCTTTACCCGGCTTCGGCACAAGTGCAATTTATTACCGACATTCGCACGCACAAAACACGCCGTGTGGATTGCGAGGTTTTTATTGCCGGTGGCGGAATTGCCGGCAGCGGACTGTTTCGCTATTTTGCGGAAAACGGTAAAAAGTGTGTGCTCGCGAATGCCGGACACGGCGGCTCGTGGCGTAATATTGCAGGCGGACGCCCCGCTTTTTCCACGCCGGAAATTGCCGACATGGCGCAGCAAAATCTTCATTTGTTTAAAGAGCTGCAAAAAAATACCAATATAAACTTCAAACCTATTCGTTATGTGGGATTTGCGCATGATGAAGCTACCTACAAGGCTTTGGAGGCTTCTAAGGCGTGGTCGAACGCCTATATGGTGGATAAAAAAGACTTCCAAAAAGAAGTTACTCCCTACTTTAATCCGAATTTGAATACCTATCAGGCAGCGCTCATTACGCACGATTGCTGGCAAGCCACCCCGGGTTTGGTTTTGGATGCACTAAGAACGATTGGATTAAATAACGGAGGTATTTTATTGGATAACACAACCTTAGTAGAGGTGCAAAAAACAGCGCACGGTTTTATGGCATTAGTGTTAGAGCACGACAAAACTTACACCGAATATCATTGCGAACATTTTGTAAATGCATTAGGAGAAAACGCTGCGCATTTTGCTTCACAATTAGGCATTGAAACGGGATTGTATCCGGTGAAACATCAGGCGTTTATAACAAAACGTTTGCCGCTAATCGGAAAAGACGGCGATGCGTTGGATATGCTTATTGACCGCAGAAACTATAAAGGTTTCAGCGCCGTTTACGGACAGCAATTGGCGGAAACAGGGCAAATTATAGGTTGCGCCTCTCCGGCTTGCGACCCAATAGAAGCACATCAAAACTTGCACGTTAACTCCAAAGAGTTTATGGAGATTGTTTCCGAAATATTCACCAATTGGATTCCGCAATTGGGCGGTGTAACATTCCAGACATTTTGGGCAGGCTATTACGTTGAACCACGCTACATTATAGATCCTGAAAACGGGTTATTCATAGGACTACGTGGTCACGGATTCATGTTGGGGCAATATTTAGCCAAAATTTATGTTGATAAATACTTAGGTAAGCCTGTTCCCGAATATATGAATCGCTTGGCGTTGAATGGAGAGGGGCTGTGTGAAGGGGCATTTAAATAATCCTTGTGTTATGAAATTTTCAAGAATTAAAATAGAAAAAGAATTGACTAAAACAATCGGCATTGAAGAAATAGACATTCGACGGCTTTCCGATGTGGTTGCATTAGTAGGTAAAAATGGCTCCGGAAAAACAAGGATACTTAATTTGATTGAAGAAAATCTTTTCTCTCAAATAAATATTTCTCAACAAAATATTGATGAGGGAGTAATTTCATGTTTGCCAAAAATACTTGAACAAATTAAGAGCAAAAAAAATGAATCTGAAATGTTAAAAGAAAAAATCAAACAACTACGAAAAAAGCAGCAAACTCTTTCTGTTTCGGGAGAAATTCAAAGATTACAAGGTCAGTTAACCAAAGTTTCAACTTCATTAAATCTAGATTCTCGCATTATTCAGAAATTAGAAACCACCTATTTGAAACGGATTACCCAAGAAGGGATTCAACAGTTACAAGATTCTCCTTCATATAGTACAGAAATTTCTTTTGAATCTTTATTAGCGGAGGGAGAGAGGAATGACGAATATAATGAACTTAGTATTATTAGGAAAAATGCTCGTCATTTTGTAAAGAAACTGCCTCATCAGTTGGCTCTTGATAAAGTATCATATGATGATAATGATTTTGAAAATCAAGTTTCTTGTACACGATATGAAAAACTAAAAGTATTCATAAAAAGTTTTTTAAAAAAAGACTTAACATGGGAAAAAATTGTAAAAACGACTTCTGTTTCAGATGAAGGTAGTAGTTTAACAGCAAAAGGAGAGTGGAAATTGGATGGTAGAGAATTTAAATATGAAGAATTTTCGGAAGGAGAAAAAACACTTTTTGCCTATGCTCTGCTTTTTTTTCTTTTAGAATGTAACTCAAATTTGAATATTCGTGAAAGTATTATTTTAATTGACGAACCTGAATTGCACTTACATCCTGATTCTGAAATAGATGTAATTAATGGTATTAGAGATGTTATAAAAGAGAAAGGGCAACTTATTATTGCAACGCACTCTATAAATATTCTTTCAACGTTGAATTATGATGAAATATTTATGGTTAAAGATGGAAAAATAATACCTCCAAGTTCCTCTACTCCGGGAGAGTCTTTATCAGAATTGATGGGAATGGATGAAAGGGTAAATAAATTGTCAGATTTTCTATCTTCTATATCTACATGGACTTTTGTAAATTTTATTACGCAATGTTTTTCCAATCCCGAAACCATAAAAACGACTATTTCTAATGATCCTCAAATAGAGGCTTTTAAAGCTGCAATCAGAGATAAACTGAATGAAAATTCCAATATGTTTTTAGATTTTGGAGCTGGAATAGGCAGAATATATAATCAACTAAAATATGATACTGAGTTTATTAGTAAAATAAATTATTGCGCATTAGAAATTGATGAAGAATGTCATCCCGAACTGAAGGAATTGGGCATTAGCAATATTTATACTAAATATACCGAATTACCATCCGATAGTTTTGATTTTATCCTTCTTTGCAATGTACTTCACGAAATACCTGTTGAAGAATGGAAAGAAAATATTAACACGATTATTAATTCACTAAAAGTTGATGGATACTTGATTATTATTGAAGCCAAAATTTTAAACAAAGGAGAAAAAGTTGGCAATACCGGCTATTTGGTTTTGGATAAAGAAGAGATTCAACAACTTTTTAATTTATCTGTTTTACCAACTACAATTTGTGATGAAAAAGATAAAATAACATGTGTAGTACTGAACAAATCTGATTTGAAATCCATTTCAGAAGAAAATATCCAAAATGCACTTGTGGCATTAGAAAAAAACACTTTTGATAAAATTCAAAAATTAAGAGAAGAAGAAAGATTAAAAGAAAAAAGGTCATCAACAAAATCATGTGAAGCAGGTCGAAAAATGGCATTTTACTCACAACAACACATTAACGCTAAAATTGCACAAGAATACATAAAGTACCTAACGTCAACTCTGTTCAAATTGACGGAATTAACAAAACATTAAATATTAATAATTAATCCTTATGAAAAAAATCACAATTTTACTCCTCGTTGCAATCCTAACTCTTTGCAACTTAACGGCTCAGAAATTGACCGACTCCATTAACAACGATCCGAATGTAAGAATTGGAAAACTTTCCAACGGCTTGACTTATTACATTCGCGAGAACAACAAACCTGAAAACCGTGCCGAGTTTTGGCTGTTGGTAAATGCCGGCTCTATGCAGGAAAATGATGACCAACTCGGATTGGCGCACTTTGTAGAACACATGGGTTTCAACGGAATTAAAGGATTTCCGGGCAACAAACTCATTGACGAATTGCAAAAAATCGGCGTTTCGTTCGGACGCGGTATTAACGGATATACTTCGTTTGATGAAACCGTATATTTGTTGACCTTGCCCACCGATAATCCAAAACATATTGAAATGGGTATGAATATTTTGAAGGGTTGGGCAAACGATTTTCTATTAGACAATAAAGAAATAGAAGAGGAGCGTGGCATTGTAATTGAAGAATACCGCTTTGGCTTGGGCGCTCAGGATCGTATGCGTAGAAAGTGGTTTCCTGTGCTTTTCAATAATTCAAGATATGCCGACAGACTGCCGATAGGAACTTTAGAAGTCTTGGAAAACTTTAAACCGAAAACATTGAAAGATTTTTATTACGACTGGTATCGTCCCGACTTACAAGCCATTGTTATTGTTGGTGATATAAATGCAGCTGAAATAGAAAAGATGATTCAGGCGAAATTCGGTAAAATTAAACCCAAGAAAAATCCTCGCGAAAAAATCAGGTACCCCATTGAACCTGCTAAAGAGCCTGTAGCTGTGGTGGCTACCGATAAAGAAGCAGGTGCAAATGTTGTTTTTATGGCGCGCTTATTCCCACATTTCGTAATGAAAACCGTTGGAGATTACAAAACGAAAATGACTCATGAGTTGTTTAATATGATGTATAGCGGTCGTTTGGAAGAAATAATGCAAAATCCGAATGCGCCTTTCTTTGGAGCCAGTGTAGGATATGGTGATTTTATAGGAAATACGGACGCCTATTTCAGTCAAGCTATGGCGAAAGAAAATCAAATTGACGCGTCATTAAGAGTATTAATGCAAGAAGATTATCGTGTGTTGCAACATGGATTTTTAGAGTCAGAATTGAAACGTGCGAAAGAAGAGCTTCTTTATAAATACGAACTTGCTGCGAATGAAGTGGATAAAACAGAATCGGAGGTTTTTGCACAAGCATATTTGAACCACTTTTTGCGCAAAGATCCAATTCCCGGTGCAAAGCGCGTTTTTAATTATGCAAAAAAATATTTGGAAGAGATCACTTTAGAAGAAGTGAACGCATTGGCTGCGCAATGGATTACTAAAGATAACATTGCCGTTGTAGTAATGGCGCCGGAAAAAGAGGGCGTGATTGTGCCTACCGAAGAAGAGATTTTAGCGATTGTGAAAGATGCTTCTTTAGCAAACGTAGAGCCTTATATTGATACTTATAAAGAACAAGAAATGGTGGACGTAGAAGCATTGCAAAGAGGCGCAATCGTTTCGGAAAATCAAATTCCGGAAGTAGGAGTAACAGAACTAACTCTCAGCAATGGCATTACCGTATGGTTGAAAAAAACCGATTTTAAAAACGATGAAATTTTGTTTAAAGCCATGAGTAGAGGCGGAATGAGCTTGTATAGCGAAGCCGATTTGGCATCGGGGCTTTTTGCTGCCGATTTTGTGGATAGAGCCGGTATTAGCGACATTGATTTTATTTCGTTAACCAAGAAAATGAAAGGAAAACAAGTGGGAATTACGCCGAACATTACTATTTTTACGGAAGAAATGACGGGTTCATCAACTCCGAAAGATTTGGGGTTTTTCTTCCAATATTTGCATGCTTTTTTTGCTTCTCCGAGATACGATCCCACCGTGCACGAGTTGGTTACAAAAGAAGTCAAGGAGCAACTTAAAATGATTAATGCCATGCCGATGTATCGGGCGCTTAAAAACATAATAGAGATAGCTACTCAAAACGACTATTACTCTCCTCACCAATTCACATCATTAACTTATACGGATGATTTTATTAACACTGCTGATTATGACAGAGCGTTTGAAATTTATAAAGAGCGTTTTGGAAATCCGGCAGATTTTATCTTCACATTTGTAGGAAATTTTGATGAAAATGTGATGAGAGAATTCCTTGAACTTTACTTAGGTTCGTTGCCAACTTCTCCGGAAAGAGATGCAATTAATCCTAATGTAACGAAGGGATTTCCTGCAGCGCAGTTAAATCAAGATATATTTGTTGGCACAGAGGATCAAAGTTTTGTGGGCATTGTATTCCAAAAAGAGTTCACATGGACGGAAGAGAACAAAACCATTTTGCGCGCCTTGAAAGATGCTTTGGATATAGAATTGATCGCAGAAATTCGTGAGAAAATGAGCGGCGTATATTCTCCTATCCTCATCCTTACTTGGAATCAAGTGCCGAGACCGGAATATATGATGACCATTTTCTTCGGATGCGCTCCCAATAATACCGACAATCTTACGAATGCCGTATTTAAAATCTTAAGAGATATGCAACAAAACGGTCCATCGGAAGAAACCATGACAAAAGTGAGACAACAACAGATCAAACAACGGGAAACAAGTGCGAAGACCAATGAATTTTGGCAATCTGTACTTCCTAATATGTGGGTACAAAACGATGATGTTACCACAATTCCGGCGTTTGAAGAGCGTATTAGCAATCTTACATCTAAAGATATTGCGAATTTCTTGCAAAAATATTTCGATATAGATCATTTTGTGAGAGTAAACTTGTATCCGGAAAAATAGTAATTCCTCTCTGTGCTTCTCTGTGCCTTCTCCGTGGTTCTCTGTGTGATTTTTTTGTTTCACAGAGAACCATGGAGAAGGCACAGAGAAACAGAGTTAATCCAAAAACAAAATATGAAAATAGAAGATTCTTTAGAACACTTTTTTAATGATATAGCAACAAATGTTGTGCCCCAAAACCTCTACATCCCTGTAAACTACATCATGTCGCAAGGCGGAAAACGGCTTCGCCCGCAGTTAGTATTGCTGGCAGCGGAATTGTTTGGAGCAAAGGCTGAAGACGCTTTTTATCCCGCTACGGCATTCGAGATGTTGCACAATTTTACTCTGATCCACGACGATATTATGGACAATGCCCCGATTCGTCGAGGCAAAGAAACCGTGTATAAAAAATGGAATAGCAACATCGCTATCCTTTCCGGAGATGTGTTGGCTTCTATGGCAATGCAACAGTTGTTGAAAACACCGTGCGCCCCGGAGACGCTTATCAAAATGTCGGAATTATTCATGCAAACCTCCATCGAAATTTGCGAAGGGCAACAGTATGACTTGGATTTTGAAACGCAAGAGGAGGTTACTATTGATGAATATTTGAATATGATTCGTCTGAAGACTGCGGTGATGCTTGCCGGTTGCTTAAAAATAAGTACTATATTGGCAAATGCTTCTGAGCATGACCAAAATACACTCTACCAATTTGGAATAAACCTCGGATTGGCATTTCAATTGGTGGACGACCTGTTAGATGTGTACGCCGATACAGAAACGTTTGGAAAAGAGCTTGGCGGTGATATTCAGGCAAATAAAAAAACATATCCCTATTTATTAGCTTTACAAAAAGCGAACGAAGCGCAAAAAGCTCAGCTTCAACACTATTTTTCTTCCAATCATTACGATAAAAAAGAAAAATTTAATGCCGTAAAAACAATTTTCGATGAACTACGTTGCAAAGAAGACACGGAAAAGATAGTAGAAGACTTTTTGGAAAAAGCATACCGAAACATTGAAGAACTTTCCCTTAACAGCGAACAGATGGAAACGTTAAAAGAATTGGCATTAAAACTCAGTAAACGAAGTAAATAGATGAATAATCGTTACCGCGTTGTCGTTCTTATTATTTTGGGTGTAACACTCGTATTTTTAGTGCGGTTGTTTCACTTGCAAGTATTGGATTCGTCGTACAATGAATCGGCGGAAAACAATGCATTGCGTAGAATTGTTGAACATCCTGCGCGCGGCTTAATTTACGATAGAAACGATTCTTTGCTGGTATATAACGATGCGGCTTACGATTTAATGGTGGTGCCGAACGAAATGCGTGAGTTTGATACGACAGACTTGTGCCGCATTTTGGATATTAGCAAGGAAGAATTGACGAGACGCATTGAAAAAGCCCGAAAATTCTCGAAAATGCATCCTACCTTAGTGGCGCAACAAATGTCGAAATCGGATTACGGATATTTACAAGAAAAACTGTATAAATTTCCCGGATTTTTTGTTCAAAACCGAACATTACGACATTATCCCAAACCCATTGCAGCGCACATTTTAGGATACGTAGGCGAAGTGAATGAAAAAAAACTGGAAGAAGATGAATATTACCAATTGGGAGATTATATCGGAATTAGCGGCATAGAAAAAGCATACGAACAGGAATTGCGCGGCACTAAAGGTAAAACAGTGGTGTTGGTAGATGTACACAATAGAGTAAGAGGAAGTTACAAAAACGGCGAAGAGGATGAACCGTCCATGCAGGGACTTTCTTTGTGGAGTACTTTGGATGCACAGCTGCAAGAATATGGCGAAAAATTGATGCACAACAAACGAGGAAGCATCGTTGCCATTGAGCCTGCCACCGGCGAAATTTTGTGTATTGTTTCTATGCCTTCCTACGATCCAAATTTGTTGGTAGGTAGTGCACGTAGCAGAAATTACACCGCCTTGATGCAAGACCTTAAACAGCGACCATTATTTAATCGTGCACTCATGGCAATGTATCCGCCGGGTTCTACTTTCAAGATGGCAACGGCATTAATTGCTTTGCAAGAAGGAGTTATCACGCCAAAAACCACTTACTCGTGCGGCGGTGGATACAATATGGGCTCACATACTGTGAAATGTCACCATGTTGGGAATCCTGATTTGGTACATGCCATAACCGTTTCTTGTAATACTTATTTTTGTAGGGCTTTTTACAATACGCTTTCTAACAGAAGAAGATACAGCACTATTCAAGAATCATACCAAGCATGGAAAGATTACATCAATGCGCTGGGTTTTGGAGTAAAATTTGATTCCGACTTACCATACGAATTAAGAGGAATTATTCCCAGCGTAGAGTTTTTCGACAATCGTTATCGAAAATCTTGGAATGCTAATTCGGTGATTTCTATGAGTATTGGGCAAGGTGAGGCGGGTACGACTCCGCTTCAAATGGCAAACTTTGTAGCGATTATTGCCAATAAAGGTTACTACTATAAACCGCACGTCATCAAAGCGATAGGAACAAGAGATACGCCCAACGACCGTTATACCGAAAGAATTGATTGCGGCATCGATAAAAAGCATTTTGATGCGATTCTCGACGGTATGGAGCAAGCAGTATTGACTGGTACCGCTCGAATTGCTCAAATTCCGGGCATAAAAGTATTGGGAAAAACAGGAACGGCACAAAATCCTCATGGGAAAGACCATTCCGTTTTTGTGAGCATTGCGCCTAAAGAAAATCCTAAAATAGTAGTATTCTGTTTGGTAGAAAACGGCGGTTTTGGTTCCGAAGCGGCTGCTCCCATCGCCAGCTTAATTACAGAATTTTACCTGAATAGAGAGGTAAAAAGAAAAGAGTTGGAACAACGCATCCTCTCAAAGTCAACCCTATAAATTATGCTAAAAGAAGTTTCCTTTGGTGGCTCAAATGAATTTGATATACGATTAATATTGTATTACTTAGCTTTAATATCTATAGGTTGGATTACTATATTTTCGACTTCATACAATCCGGCGGCAGAAGATTTCTTTAGTTTGGGCAATGCTTATACGCGACAGCTAATTTTTATTGGCAGTTCTTTTGTTATAGCCATTCTAATTCTTTTACTGAAAGGACAATACTATTCATTTTTAGCGTATCCCATCTATTTGTTTTGCCTGTTGGTAATGATTCTGGTACTTTTTATCGGAACTGAAATTTCGGGAGCGCACGCCTGGATTAAAATTGGAAGCTTCAGTATTCAACCTACGGAATTTTGTAAATTTGCTACAGCGTTAGCCTTGGCCAAATTTTTTACCGAAGGAAAAACATTACAAGAAAAGAAAAACACATGGCTTGTTGCTTTTGTCATTGTATTGTTTCCTGTGTTAATTATTATGCTTCAAAAAGATACAGGATCGGCTCTCGTATTTTCCTCGTTTATATTTTTGCTCTACAGAATCGGATTAACAGGTTGGATTTTGGTAACTGGCGGAGCCGCTATAGCTTTGTTTTTAATTACGTTATATTGGAACGAAGTCTATGCGATAGCGCTCGTTACCACTATTTTTGTCGTTTTTTGGATTTTGAACAGAAAAAATAGGAGGAAACTCATTAGAAATGCCACAATTTACGGCTTGGCGCTTGTTTTTATTGTGGTTGCCGATATAAGCTACAACAACGTATTGCAGCCACACCAAAAAATGCGCATTGATACGTTACTGGGAAAAGTAAACGACCCGCAGGGCGCCGATTTCAACCTGAACCAATCGAAAATTGCCATAGGCTCAGGAGGTTGGATTGGAAAAGGATATAGAAGCGGTACGCAAACCAAGCTTAACTTCGTACCGGAACAACATACCGATTTTATTTTCTGTGGCATTGGTGAAGAATGGGGATTTGCAGGAAGCCTAATCGTTTGCCTTTTACTTTCCGGATTGGTATTGAGAATATTACGACTTTCCGAACGGCAACGGGATCCATTTACCAAATACTACGGCTACGGCATTGCCGGCGTTATATTTTTTCACTTTTTTATAAATATCGGGATGACTATCGGCTTGCTTCCTATTATTGGAATACCCTTACCGTTAATTAGTTACGGTGGTTCTTCCTTATGGGCATTTACTATTATGATTTTTGTTTTTATTAAATTAGATTATCGGTAAATAAAGTAGAAGAAAACGCCAATACCTGGGACAACATCATTAAATTTTTTATTTTTGCAACCCAAAAGAATTTAAAGATTAAAGATTTAAGCCAATTATGAATCAACCATTTCAACTTTACAACACTCTTTTCAAACAAAAAGAACTTTTTGAGCCTATTGTGCCCGGCAGGGTTGGGCTTTACGTTTGCGGACCCACTGTGTACGGTGAGCCGCATTTGGGGCACGCGCGTCCTGCAATTACTTTCGACATTTTATTCCGGTATTTAACGCACATTGACTATAAAGTACGTTATGTGCGCAACATTACCGATGTAGGACATTTGGAAAACGATGCCGACGAAGGAGAAGACAAAATTGCCAAAAAAGCACGTTTAGAGCAACTTGAGCCGATGGAAGTAGCACAATTTTATATTGACAGCTACCATCATGCAATGGACAAGTTGAATGTGTTGCGTCCTTCGATTGAGCCGCGTGCATCGGGACATATTATTGAACAAATAGAAGTGATTGAGCAGATTTTAGATAAAGGATACGCCTATATTTCAAATGGTTCTGTTTATTTTGATGTACCAAAATATAATATTGATTTTGGTTACGGTAAGCTTTCGGGCAGAATATTGGAAGAGATGATTTCCAACACACGTGAGCTGGACGGACAAGACGAAAAACGTCATCCCGCCGATTTTGCATTGTGGAAGAAAGCTGCACCGGAACACATTATGCAGTGGCGTTCGCCATGGAGTGACGGCTTCCCGGGTTGGCATATTGAATGTACCGCAATGAGTACGAAATATTTAGGAGACCATTTCGATATTCACGGTGGCGGCATGGATTTACTATTCCCGCACCACGAATCGGAAGTGTGTCAGGCAACTGTAGTGCATGGCAAAGAATCAGTAAAATATTGGATGCATAACAATATGATTACCATTAACGGGCAAAAAATGGGCAAATCGCTGGGCAATTTTATAACACTCAATCAATTTTTTATCGGCAGTCATCCGATGTTGGAACGTGCCTATTTGCCGATGACCATTCGTTATTTCATTTTACAAGCGCATTACCGTGGTACGGTAGACTTTTCGAACGATGCGTTGATAGCTGCTGAAAAAGGGCTGCAAAAATTGTACGCCGCTGAGAAATTATTGGATAAATTACCGGCAAAAGAAAAATCGGATGAAAATATAACTGCTTGTATACAACGTTGTTACGATGCCATGAATGACGATTTGAATACCCCAAAGTTAATCGCCGAACTTTTTGATGCCGTGCGTATCATTAACAGTGTAAAAGAAAATCATATTTCATTAACTAAAGAAGATATTGAATTACTCAAAACCAACTTCAGACTTTTCTTTTTCGATATTTTGGGACTACTTCCTGAAGAAAACAGCGCAAATAATAACGAAATTGTGGATGGATTGATGAAAATGATTGTTGAAATACGCCAAGAAGCCAAACTGAATAAAAATTGGGCGGTTGCCGATGCTATTCGCAATCATTTAACCGTGCTGGGAATTACGATTAAAGATACTAAAGAAGGGGCGGTTTGGGAAATGTAGAAAATCACGCAAAGATGCAGAAACGCAAAGAAAAAAACATAGCAACTTAGTGGCTTTGCATCTTTGCGAGAGAATACTAATTATGAAATTTACTCTACAACATTCTGATACAAAATCTAATGCCCGCGCCGCCACAATCGAAACCGCGCACGGCACGATTGAAACCCCCATTTTTATGCCGGTGGGCACAGTGGGCGCAGTAAAAGCGTTGCACATCAAAAATTTAAGAGAAGATGTGAAAGCCCAGATTATTTTGGGAAATACTTACCATTTATATTTACGGCCGGGATTAGAAGTGTTGCAGCAAGCCGGCGGGCTTCACAAATTTAACGGATGGCATAAACCGATTTTAACAGATAGCGGTGGTTTTCAAGTATTTTCGTTAAGTCATAGACGCAAAATCAAACCGGAAGAAGGGGTTTGGTTTCAGTCGCACATTGATGGTTCGCGACATCTGTTTAGTCCGGAAAAAGTAATGGATATTCAGCGTGTTATCGGCGCCGATATTATCATGGCTTTTGATGAATGTCCGCCCTATCCGTGTGAATATGAGTATGCTAAAAACTCTATGAAAATAACGCACCAGTGGTTGGAACGTTGTTGTACGCATTTTGATGCTACCGAGCCGCTTTACGGCTATGCGCAAACGCTGTTTCCCATTGTGCAAGGCAGTGTGTTTAAAGATTTACGCGCACAATCCGCGGAGTTTATTGCAGCTCAAAACCGCGAAGGAAATGCTATTGGCGGTGTTTCCGTAGGAGAGCCCACCGAACTGATGTACGAAATGACTGATATTTGCTGCCGAATTTTACCTAAAGAGAAACCGCGCTATTTAATGGGCGTAGGCACACCGGCAAACATCTTAGAATGCATTGCGATGGGCATTGATATGTTCGATTGCGTGATGCCGACTCGCAATGGGCGCAACGGCATGATTTTTACTTGGGACGGCATCCTAAATATGAGAAATGAAAAATGGAAACACGACTTTACGCCCATTGATACACATAGTGATTTGTTTGCTGATCAAGAATATACACGTGCCTATTTGCGGCATTTATATGTAGCTGATGAAATGTTGGGACCGATGATCGGTAGCATCCACAATTTACATTTCTATTTGGATTTAGTAAAAACAGCGAGAAAGAAAATAGAAGAGGGGACTTTTTCGTTATGGAAGTCGGAAATATTACCGAAAATTTCAAAAAGATTATAAATATGAAAAAAATCAAAACTACCTTAATTTTTGTGTTAGTAATTAGCATTTTTAGTACATCTTGCAAAAAAGATGAAAAATTTAATCTTTTCAGCGTTCAAGACGATATTGAATTTGGTGCGCAATTTGATCGAGAAATTATGTCAAATAGAGATTTTGTTATTCTTGATGAAAGAACATATTCCGAAGCATACGCAACGGTTAATCATATTAAAAACAAACTTTTGTCTACTGGAAAAGTGAGTTATGCCGACAGATTTAATTGGACAGTGAGAATTATTGACGATCCCACTGTGAATGCTTTTGCCGTGCCGGGTGGATACATCTATTTTTATACAGGATTAATAAAAATGCTGGATGATGAGGCGCAATTTGTGGGTGTTATGGCACACGAAATGGCGCATATTGCGCGGCGGCATTCTACCGCACAACTTACCAAGGCTTTTGGAATTGATTTGATGCTTTCCATGCTGTTGGGGAAAAACAGCAACCAATGGGTAAATATTGCCGCTCAATTGGCTTCCGGAATGACGCAACTGAAATTTTCCAGAGATGATGAGTTTGAAGCAGATAAATATGCGGTAATTTATACCTACCCAACAGAATGGGACGCCCGAGGAGTAGCCAGTTTCTTTGAAAAATTAGACTCTCAACCCCATACCCCTGTTTTTTTAAGCACGCACCCTGCAGACAAAGCTCGCATTGCTGCGGTGAATAAAGAATGGGAAGCACTGGGAGGCGAAGAAAGGGGGCTTTTTGAAGATCGTTACCGGCAGTTTGTAAGCTCTTTGCCTTAAATAAGAAAAGTATTTACCATAAAAAAGAAATCGCCCCTTAATTAAAAGAGGCGATCCCAAAATTATGAAAACAAAATAAAGCTAAGGGTTATTTCTTTCCCTTATCTTTTTGTCCTGCGTGTCCGCGGAAAATGCGGGTGGGGGCAAATTCACCCAATTTGTGTCCTACCATGTTTTCCGTAACATACACCGGAATGAATTTGTTTCCGTTGTGTACGGCAATAGTAAGTCCTACAAAATCAGGAGAAATCATAGAAGCACGCGACCATGTTTTAATGGTGGATTTTTTACCGCCTTCTTGTGCTTGAATAGCGCGTTTTTCCAGTTTATAATGAATATATGGTCCTTTTTTTAACGATCTGCTCATATTATGCTACTTTAAAATTATTTTTTTCTTTTTTCAATAATATAGTTGCTGGAATGTTTCTTTTTGGAGCGGGTTTTGTAACCTTTTGCAGGTAACCCTTTGCGCGAGCGCGGATGACCTCCGGAAGCACGTCCTTCACCACCACCCATCGGGTGATCTACAGGGTTCATTGCCACCCCACGTGTGCGTGGACGTTGACCCAACCAACGAGAGCGGCCGGCTTTACCGGAAACTTCCAAATTGTGGTCAATGTTAGAAACAATACCAATTGTAGCACGGCAGCTGCAAAGTACCATGCGCGTTTCGCCCGAGGGCAAACGTAAAATGGCGTATTTGCCGTCTCTTGACATTAATTGGGCATAACTTCCTGCCGAGCGCGCCATCTTGGCGCCTTGTCCCGGGCGAAGCTCAATGTTGTGAACCGTAGAACCGAAGGGAATCTCTCCCAACGGAAGTGTATTTCCAAGATCCGGAGAAATACCTTCGCCGGAAATAATCACTTGATCTACTTTTAAACCGTGCGGCGCAATGATATAGCGTTTCTCGCCGTCGGCATAGAATAACAAAGCGATACGAGCCGAACGGTTCGGGTCGTATTCAATGGTTTTTACCGTTGCCGGAACACCATCTTTGTCTCTTTTAAAATCAATACAACGATACATCCGTTTGTGACCGCCTCCGCGATTCCGTACCGTTGTCTTACCACTATTATTTCTTCCGCCTGTCCGGGGTCTCGGACACAATAAACCTTCTTCCGGTTTATTGGTGGTAATCTCGTCGAACGAACTTATAACTTTAAATCGTTGACCGGGCGTTACTGGTTTGTACTTTTTTAATGCCATGATTAAATACTGCTATAAATGTCAATCTTATCTTCTTTATTTACAAAAACAATCGCTTTTTTAACGGTGTTTTTTTGTCCGCGAATAGCGCCGGCTTTGGTATGGCGAAGGGTCGCTTTCCCGCGTTGAATCAACGTGTTGATTCTGTCCACGCGAACGCCGTAAACCTCTTCAATCGCATGTTTAATTTGCGATTTGGTCGCCTTTCTGTCCACAATAAAGCCATAGCGGTTGAATTTCTCCGATACCGCTTGCATTTTTTCACTGATAATGGGCTTAACTAATATGTTCATTTTTGTTATCTGATTTAATGTTATCAATAATTGAGCGATGCGCTATTCCATCATCTTGTTAATTTCAGCAATGCTGTTTTCGAAAATGATCAATTGTTTGGCATGCAATACATCGTATGTGTTTAAATCACAGGCACGAATTACTTGAGTGCGTGGCAAATTGCGCGCAGAAAGATACACATTCGTATTTTTATCGTTTGCCAACATTAACGTTTTCGTATTTTCCAAGTTGAATTTTTTCAACATTTCCAATATGCTTTTCGTTCTTGGAGTTTCTAACGATAAATCTTCAATTACTAAAATGTGATTATCTTTTGCTTTGTATGTCAATGCAGAAAAACGAGCCAAGCGTTTGATTTTTTTGTTCAATTTGAACGAATAATCTCTTGGGTGTGGTCCAAAAATCGTAGCGCCTCCACGTAAGAGTGGCGATTTGATGCTACCGGCGCGGGCGCCGCCCGTTCCTTTTTGGCGTTTCAATTTGCGGGTAGATCCCGATATGGTAGATTTTTCTAACGTATCGTGCGTACCTTGTCTTTTATTGGCTAATATGTGCTTCACATCTAACCAAATAGCGTGATCATTAGGCTCAATGTTGAAGATGCTATCGTTCAACGTAACTGTCTTAGTAGATTCGCTTCCGTCTATTTTATATACTTTTAACTCCATCTTTCAATACTTAAATATGAACCATTGGGTCCCGGAACGGAACCTTTAACTACCACTAAATTTTTCTCGGGAACGAGTTTTACAATCTGAAGGTTGATCATTTTTACTTTTTGACCACCCATTCTTCCAGCCATACGCATTCCTTTCATTACTCTTGAAGGCCAAGAAGATGCACCAATTGAACCGGGCGCTCTTTCGCGGTTGTGCTGACCGTGCGAACGGTCACCAACACCACCAAATCCATGGCGTTTTACTACACCTTGAAACCCTTTTCCTTTAGAGATTCCACTTACATCCACAAATTCGCCTTCTACAAAAACAGAAACGTCCAATACTTCACCGAAACTTTTCCGGTTACCTTCTTCGAAACGCGAGAACTCTCTTACGATTTTCTTAGGCGCGGTGCCTGCTTTCGCAAAGTGTCCTTTGAGCGATTTCGTTGTCCGTTTTTCCTTTTTGTCGTCGAATCCCAATTGGATGGCGCTGTAACCGTCTTTTTCAACGGTTTTTACTTGCGTCACTACGCAAGGACCAGCCTCGATAACAGTGCATGGTATGATTTTACCAGAGGCCTCGAAAATGCTAGTCATTCCAATTTTTTTTCCTATTAATCCAGACATTGTTAATAATTAATTTGTTATTGTTATCTGCGCAATCAATTAGCGCAATAGTTTTTCAATTTTAAGATTTTAAGATTTAAGAATTTAAAGGTTTAACGTACACTAATTTTAAATTTTTAAATCTTTAAATTTTTAAATCAGACTTTAATCTCCACATCCACACCACTCGGCAACTCCAATTTCATCAACGCATCAATGGTTTTGGAGGTTGTGCCGTAAATATCTAGTAAACGTTTGTAAGTAGCCAATTCGAATTGTTCTCTCGACTTTTTGTTTACGAACGTTGCGCGGTTCACGGTAAAGATTTTTTTGTGTGTCGGCAATGGGATAGGTCCGATTAAAACAACCTTGTCATCTTTTACGGCTTGTACCGTTTTGACAATTTTTTCTGCCGATTTGTCCACCAATGTATGGTCGAACGATTTTAATTTGATTCTGATTCTGTGACTCATTGTCTATTCGTTGATTTTTAACTTCATTATACCCCATTTTTTGGGGCGGCGAAAATATAAAAAATTTAATGCAAATAGGAATGAATGAAAAAGTTTTTTGCTTTTTGCTTTGTTATTTTATCATTTTTAGCTAATTAGTTACTTTACCTTAGAACAAATCCTATTCGATTTTGTGGCTTTTCGAGTTCTTTTTTATGTGCTGCAAATTCGTCTAATAGTTGGTATATTTCGTTAAATTGTGTATTTGTTGTAATCATAAAATCATCTAATTTGCGATTAAGCTCTGCGTATCCTAAGGCATATTGGCGAAGTGCGACAAAAGCTCTGATAATACTAATATTCATTTCTATAGCAAATGAACTATTTAATACACTTGAGAGCTGAGCAACGCCTTGTTCAGTGAATGCAAAAGGCAAATACTTTGCATGCTTCCCTCTTCCGATAGTTTCTAAGGTGCCAAACTGGCACCTTAAAGAATACACTTCATTTTGAGTAAGTTCAAACATAAAGTCAGCAGGAAAACGTTCAATATTTCGTCTAACTGCCCTTTTTAAATTCTTTGTTTCGACGTGATAAATTTCCGCCAAATCAAAATCCAGCATTACTTTTACGCCTCTTATCTCGTAAATTTTGTTTTTAATTATCGTTAATTCAGGCTTTGTAGTTAATAGTTCCATGTAGTTATTTTTAGTCTGCAAATATACAACACGAAGTGCCCTTTGTCAAGTGAAAAGGTGATTTTTTAGAGATTTAACCTTTTTACTATTTTCGCAGTCAATTTACGCCAAAAAAAACATTAAACAATCCCACATATGTATCAAGCCATTAAAGCCACATTATTAAGCATTGCACTTCTTTTTACAATGAACACTTTCGCACAAAACAAACCCACCTCCTCCGAAGTGTACGAGAAACTTTGGAAACAAGTAGAGGCATTTAACAACGATGCACTTCCACAATCGGCATTAAAAATAGTAGAAGAGATTTATGCACTTGCCATTTCGGAAAACAACGAAAAGCAAATTATAAAATCTATAGTACATAAAATGAGCTATTTAAAAACATTGGACGAGGATGGCATAAAAACAACAATAATCGAATTAGAATCGCAAATGCCGAATTACGCCGGCATTGTAAAGCCCTTTATGCACTTATTCTTGGCAAAAATGTACGAAGAATACTTTAACTTTAACTCACACGCCATAACTCAACGCTCAATAACTGCCAATTTTGAAAATAATGATATGTCAACATGGGATAGAACAAGATTTCAGAATAAAATTATCACAAGTTATTTATTAGCATTAGATAACATCTTGAAAAACGAAGATATTTCCGAATATTCCGATTTTATTCTAAATACAGTAGAATCTGAAATAAACTTTCCAACGTTGTACGATTTTGTAGCATATTATTCAGTAAATCAGCTTAGTATGCAAAGCGCTAATCGTTTTGGTTTTAGAAATAACAATGATGGTTTTAGAGATAACACATACCTTTCTGATGTAGAGAAATTTATAAACTTGTCTTTATCAGGCGACACGCTTTCATTTAATTATACAGCATTAAAAATTTATCAAAATTGGTTAAAATTTCGATTAGAAAATTCTGAAAACATAGAGGCGCTTGTTAATACGGATTTAATGAGATTAAGTTTTGTAAGGAATAATCTCATAACAGCCGATAGAGATAGGATTTGGGAAACGGCGCTCGTTAATCTACAGAAAAAATATAACAACGTTCCCGAATTAGCGCAAATAAATTGGGAGTTAGCCAAATACTACAATCAATTAGGAGAGTCTTATAATTTTTTAGATTCTACCACATTTCAATATAAAATGTATAAGGCAAAGGCAGTGGCTCTGCTTGAAGATGCCATGGTGCGTTTCCCCAATGCAAGATTTTATGCGGCTTGTTATGACTTAAGAAATGATATTAAAGAAACCATCTTAAGATTTGAGGTAGGAAACATTGTAAATGCCAATGAACGATTTCCTTTGAGAATAACTTACCGCAACACGGAGTATTTTACACTTACTATTCTTAAATGTGATTATGAAAAATTCTTAAATATTACCGAAAATCAATATTCCGACAAATATTTTTCTGAGTTATTAAACATTTCAGAGCAAATTTCTCATATTAAAGAGATTGCATTGTATGGATCAGAAGATTTTAATACACATTTTACGGAATATTTAACAGAGCCGCTACCTTATGGTTTTTATGTAATAGTTTTAGAAACAAAGGAAAATGAAAAGGTTTTCGCCACTGTTTTTTCTTCCGATTTATGTATGCTAACCAAAGGCAATAATAATGATAATTCAGGTTTATATATTTTGAACCGAAAAACAGGTCAGCCGGTTGCCAATGCAAAAGTTGAACTTTACATGAGAGATTATGATTCAAAACAAAGACAATATATCTACAAAAAAGAAAAAACAGTTCACACAGATAAAACGGGTTATGTTAATTTGAATACGAGTAATATCAGTCGGTGGCAAAGGTACTATCGTGTAGATGTGAGCTATAAAAATGATTTTATTTCGGAAAATGCTAATTTTTCTTCATCTCCGGAAAGGGAGGCGCAAAAAAGAACTGAAGTTAATTTTTTCACTGACAGAGCGATTTATCGCCCGGGGCAAATTGTTCATTTTAAAGGAATTTGTTTAGAAAGACAGGGCGATGAAGTTAAAATACTACCCAATCATTCTGTTAATGTTAGCTTTAGAGATGTGAATTGGCAAAATATTTCAAGTCTCAATTTGGTGTCTAATGAATATGGTACTATATCCGGCTCATTTACAATCCCGTTGGGTGTTTTAACAGGTAATTTTACCATTCAAACAACTAATGGCAGTCGCAGCATATTAGTTGAAGAGTACAAACGCCCGATGTTTGAAGTGAAAACCTTGCCTGTTGAGGGGGAATATAGAATAAACGATAGCGTTACTATAGAAGGCATTGCCACAACTTTCGCTGGCACAGCGCTCACCGATGCCAAAGTTTCATATACGGTGGTGCGACATCCGCTTTGGCGCCCATTTTTCGGAAGAGTTTCTTCAACAGAAATAGCATTCGGAGACTTAACGTTAGATGATGAAGGAAAATTCAGAATAACATTTAAAGCCGAGATAGATGAAGTAGAGTTATTAAAAAACTTTGTTGCCTATAATTATACTGTAAATATTTATGTTACAGATATAAATGGTGAAACACAAACCATTTCCGCTGCTGTTTTTGTCTCCAATCGCGCTTTGCAATTATCAAGCAATATTAAATCATACATTATTAAAGAACAAATAGATAGCATATCTATAACGTCCCAAAATGTCTCCGGAGTCTTTACACCTGTAAACGTTGAAGTTACTGTATTTAAGTTAAAAGACAACGAAAAAATATTAGCTAAAAAACCATGGGAAAGAATAAACCAACCTTTATATTCTAAAGAAGAATGGTATAAAAAGTACCCCGGACATGAATTTGACAACGAAACGGATTTTTCTACATTTGAAGCAGAAAAAACTGTTTTTCAGAAAAAAATAAACACCGCCGATACCAAAAATGTACAATTTGATGGTATTGAGAAGTGGGCATCCGGTGTTTATCGCATGGTGTTAAAATCGGTGGATAAATGGGGAAATCCTGTAGAAAATGTACAAGAATTTGTCTTATTTTCAGAAAAAGATAAAAAAACGCCTTATAATGCTACTGATTTTTTCTATGTTGATAAAACCTCCGCGCAGCCCGGGCAAACCGTAACTTTGTACGTTGGTTCGTCATATAAAAACGTACATCTGTTTTATGATTTGGAAGCGCAAGGGAAAACAATTAAAACAGAAACCATTAAATTAAATTCCGAAATAAAGAAAATAATAATTCCAATAGATGAATCACATCGCGGAAATATAGCTGTAAATCTGATTTTTGTAAAAGACGGCAGAGTTTACAGATACAACCAAATCATAAGCGTTCCTTGGGAAAACAAAAAATTAGATATTAAATTTATAACATTCAGAGATAAAACCTTGCCGGGTGCTCATGAAAGTTGGCAATTAAAAATTTCCGATTATCTATCAAAGCCCGCCGAAGCTGAGTTTATGGCTTCGCTTTATGATGCCTCGCTTGATGTTTTTGCAAAAAACAATTGGAGTTTAAATCCTTTTCCTGTATATAATTCCAGATTGAATTGGAATGGTTTGGGTTTTAATAATGCTTTTTCGAGAACAGTACCAAAAGATTATACTATTGCCCGGTTGTTTCAAGGAACTGTTAGTCCGAATTTGACTTTGTTTAATCCATATTCAAATTATAGTAGATTTAGAAAAGGAGAAACTTCTTTTGATGTATATTCTTTTGAAGAACGCCAAGGAATAGAGGTTCAATATGCAGCGCCAAGTTTCAGTCAGGATAACACAACTGGTAGTGCTAAGTCTGTTGTTGCTGATGAAGAAGTTCTCAATGAAGCTGAGGCAGTTGATTTGGCTCCCCTTCCCATCCAAATCCGCCGTAACTTCTCCGAAACCGCATTTTTCTACCCCACCTTAACCACTAACGAAGCCGGCGAAATATTCCTGAATTTCACCATGCCCGAAAGTTTAACGCGCTGGAATTTCTTGGGACTTGCCCACACCAAAAACTTGAAAATCGGCACCATTACCGAAGAAATTATTACCCAAAAAGAATTGATGGTAATGCCCAACCTGCCGAGGTTTTTCAGAGAAAATGATAAAATGACAATTTCTGCGAAAATTAATAATGTTTCAGAGGCAGATATCTCTGGAAATGCCACAATTGAGTTTTTTGATGTCGAAACCCTTAAATCTTTAAATCTTAATTTTTTAAATTCTAATGTCCCCACAGTCTTCAATGTCCCCCAAAACGGCAACACCGTGGTTGAATGGCAAATAACTATCCCCGAAGGTTTATCCGCCGTAGGCGTAAGAATTATTGCCGAAGGCAAAAACCATTCCGACGGAGAAGAACGAATACTGCCAATTCTTTCTAATAAAATGTTAGTTACGGAATCTATGCCATTGCCGGTGCGCAAAGCCGGTACTACAAATTTCAAATTCAAGAGTTTGGCAAACAATAAATCAACCACCCTGCGCAATGAAAGTTTTACCCTAGAATTTACGGCAAACCCGGCGTGGTACGCGGTGCAAGCGCTACCGTATTTAATGGAATTTCCCCACGAGTGCGCCGAGCAGGTTTTTGCACGCCTTTATGCCAATTCTCTTGCCTCGCACATCGCCAACAGCGATCCGAAGATACAACGTGTTTTTGAGCTATGGAGAACCATTCCCGGAAGCAATGCATTGCTATCGAGTTTGGAGAAAAATCAAGAGCTAAAAGCTTTGTTGATAGAAGAAACACCATGGTTGCTAAATGCAAAAGATGAAAGCGAAAGAAAACGCAGAATCGGCTTGCTATTCGATTTAAATCGCATGGCAATGGAAAACAGTACGGCAATTAAAAAGTTGTCGGAGATGCAGACTTCTAACGGCGGTTTTCCATGGTTTAGCGGCATGCGCGAAAGTTGGTACATTACACAACATATTGCAGGCGGACTTGCACGTTTAGATAAACTTGGCGTAACCGACATCAGAAACAATGCCATTACTTGGAACATGGCACAACAAGCAATCGCGTTTATAGACAAGGAATTAGAAAGAGGTTACAACGATTTGAAAAAACATTGCAACGCCGATTGTCTAAAAAAAGATAATATAAGTTACATTCACATACATTATTTATACATACGCTCATTTTTTATGAATGATGTGGCGTTGTCGGAGTCAACGACGGAGGCTTTTAATTATTACAAAGATCAGGCAATAAAATATTGGACAAAAAAAGGATTTTACATGCAAGGAATGATTGCTTTAGCGTTAAACAAATTAGGCGAAAAAACTGTTCCTGCAAAAATTGTAGCTTCATTAAAAGAGCACGCAATCCATAACGAAGAAATGGGCATGTACTGGAAATTCGGCAATGGCTTTCATTGGTATCAAGCGCCCATTGAAACGCAAGCGTTGTTGATAGAGGTGTTTAGTGATATTGCTAACGACCAAAAATCGGTAGAAGAGATGAAAGTTTGGTTGCTTAAGCAAAAACAAACACAAGACTGGAGAACTACAAAAGCCACTACCGAAGCTATTTATGCGTTGCTGCTTCGAGGTGCAAATTTATTGGCGGAAACCGACTTCCCCATCATCACCATTGGCGATATGACGATTGACGCTGCTTCCGATCCCGAAATAAAAACTGAAGCCGGCACAGGTTATTTTCAAAAGCGCTGGGATGGTTCATTAATAGATCCGAGCTGGGCAAATGTGAGCGTTACCAAAAAATCTAACACCGTAGCATGGGGCGCAGTTTACTGGCAATATTTTGAGCAATTAGATAAAATAAAGCAGTTTGAAGAAACGCCTTTGAAAATAAATAAGCAACTTTTCGTTGAACGGAGGTCGGGCAATCAAACGGTTATCGTACCCATTCCCGTAGAGACGGATAATTATCCGTCTCTACAAGTTGGTGATAAAGTAAGAGTACGAATCGAAATCCGCACCGACCGCGACATGGAATACGTTCATTTAAAAGACATGCGCGCCGCTTGTTTCGAGCCGGTAGATCACCTTTCGGGCTACCGATTCAAAGCGGGCTTCGGCTACTACCAAGGCATTAAAGACGCTTCGATGAATTTCTTCATAGATTATTTACGTAGAGGGACTTATGTGTTTGAATACGATCTGCGAGTATCGCAAAAAGGCGATTTTTCTAATGGCATAACGACCATACAATCTATGTATGCGCCGGAGTTTACTTCACATTCGGAAGGAGTACGGGTAGTGATTAGTGATTAATAGGTTTAAAGTTTAACCAACCGAACTTCAAAATTATCGACATAGCCTGTTTTCTGGTCTTCATTCCAAACGTAAACTTTTAAAACAGAGTTCTCTTTCAGTTCATCAATAAGAATTTCTGTTTCGCATTTCACGGGCCACCAGTTTGAATAAGCACGGATAGAATTATTAATTCCAAATGAACGCCAAATATATGTTTCGCCATCGTTCTCAATCGCAATAACAATTTGAGCTTTGGTAGGACTTTCAAAATAGCAATCTAAGTTGCAAGCAATTAATAACTTTCTATGTCCTTCAAAATGAAGTGAATCCAACGGATATTCAAAGGTAGATGAGTATTCTATTAATTTATTCGATTTTTCACCTCCATGTTTTATTTCCGTTGAAATCAGGTTATCACTCCAATAGGGGAGAGGGCTTTCAAAATCGTTTATGGTTTGAAACACAGGATATTTCGACAAATCAATCTCAGATAGATCAATCATTTCATAGATATACATATCTATTATATTGTCTTCAAACAACAAATTATTTAAAGCAGACACATTTCTTACATAATAAGGCAAGTCATCGTGTCTCAATCCCGACAAATGTATGGTATGTCTATTATAAAGCAATATATTTTTCCGGTCAGTGGTTGGTTTTTTTTCAAATTCATCATAAGTAATGAATTTAATCGGGGAGTTTACATCAAATCCGATGTAATACTCTCCCAAGCGCTTTTGAACTTTATCAGTAATTACTAAAACTTGTTCATTTTTACGTATAATTTGCTCAAAAATATACTCTTTTTGCGTTCTATATTGCACGTATGGCGCATATTTAATCCAATTAATCATTGGCATAAAGAGGATAATCACAAAAGCACCAACAAATAATATTTGAAATATTTTTTTAGGTTTCAAAAACAGGTACAAGCAAAATAAAATTGTTAAAGGCAAATAAAGCTGTGTAAAAAGCTTGTATCCTGAAAAATACGCAATAAGAGAAACGCCAAGCAATATGATAAAAATAAAGATCCCTTGCTTTTTTTCTTCAATAAATCGCATAATAATTATAGATGCCGGAATTGACACAATTGGAATAAGAAATAGATAATGTCTTGGATCAATGCACATCGGAGAATAGGAAGTGAAAGAAATGGTCATGAAATTGCAAGAAAGTATCAAAATAACGGAAGATACGAAAAAGAAAGAAAACGAATCTTTCATTTTAAAATAAGTCAATACATTTTTTTGAAAAAAGTAAGCCAATATAAAAACAAAACCAATGATCATGTTTTGGTATATGCACATATCCCAGAAATCCCAGGCAATACGCTTTAATAGAATTCTCAAAGATTGCTGGTCATAGCTGCAAAGATTTAAGTAGCTGTTATTTACAATCGCTTCAAAACGGGTTAAAAAATTGCCTGTGAGCAACCAAATGATGAAAAAGTAAGCTATTAACAAAAAAGCTCCACTTAAAATACTGTATATCCAGAATTTACGATCTTGTTTGTGGATCATATCCCAAATAAAAAAATACAATAACAATGGAGTCATTAAAACGACAACCTCTTTAGCCAAAAAGCCCCAGAACAGAGCGGCAGCAAAAAGAAAAGCATAAAGAAATACATATTTTTTATCAGAGTCGTATTTATATTTATAAAGAACTGCCAATGATGCAAATAAAGAAAACGCAATATAAATATCCGAAGATAGTTTATCTGACCAAAAAATAAACCAGGTTGAAAAAGTAGTCAAAGAAAGCGCAATGAGAATGGTCTTCCAGTCTTCTTTTCTCAGTATTAAAAACAAAATAATGAGAATAAATGCCGTAGTGATCAATGGCGGAATGGCGGAAGCGAGATCAGAAACGCCAAACAGAGAATATGATAATGCCGTTGGCAAAACCACGGGCGTTCTATAAGAGAAATGGTCATCGTAATTCACCGTACCTTGCAAAAAATCGGAAGCCATCTTTGCATACTGCATATCATCGTATCCATAATGTCCTATGTAACAGAACTTATGGAATAGAACTAATCCTGTTAAAAACAAGATTAAGATGGCATATTTTCTTGTATTGCTTTTTTCCATACTTTGCTTTAATTTTGATTTAATGGCACAAATAAACAAAAAATCATTATATCTTCGCAGGCTAAAAAAAACAAATGAGTACAAACTCTAACACATTTTTTTCGATAGGCATCGACATCGGCGGTACAAATACCGACATTGGTTTAGTGAACGCTAACGGCGTAGTCATAGCGCGCAGCAATTTGAGAACCGCGCAATATTTCGATGCGCAGTTATTTGTAAACGACATGGTTGATGTTGTCCGTAAATTAATGTTAGAAAACAATATAGAGAAAATTACAGGCATCGGAATCGGTGCGCCTTGCGGGAATTTTCATGAAGGAACCATTGAAGATGCGAAAAATTTGAACTTCAGAGGAAAAACACCGCTCAAAAAAATGATAGAAGCACAATTACATGTTCCTATTATAGTTACTAACGATGCAAATGCTGCGGTTTACGGCGAAATGATTTACGGCGGCGCCAAAGGGATGAAAGATGTGGTGATGTTTACTTTGGGAACCGGCGTGGGCGGTGGTATCATCATTGCCGGCAAGCTGCTTTACGGCTCCGATGGTTTTGCCGGTGAATTGGGGCACGCCACTTTAGTGCCTTTCGGCAGAAAATGCACTTGTGGTAACGCCGGCTGCTTGGAGATGTATGCCTCAATTAGAGGAATTATGCAAACTTGTGTCGAATTATTGGAACAGTTTTCGGAAAATGAGTTGGCAAAAATTCCAAGAGAAGCTCTTGGTTTAAAAATCATTGCCGATGCTGCCTATAACGGCAATGCAGTAGCCATAGAAACGTATAGAAAGACAGGAGAGTGGTTAGGTATTGCTCTTGCCAATGCGGTAGCATTTTCCTCTCCTGAAGCCATTTTCCTTATGGGGGGCATTGTGAAAGCTGGTGAAATTTTGCTGAAACCTACGCGGGAGTCATTTGCAAAACATAAACTGTTTATTTATAAGAATGATATTTCTGTTTTAACCTCTCAGCTTAATGAAAATGATGCGGCAATTTTGGGGGCAGCTTCTTTGGTAATTAATAAAAATCAGTAAAAAATCATGTACTTTTGCCAATCCTTAAACTAAATCAAACAATAATTTTAAATAAAACATTATGAAACTTACAAACAAACTTTTTCTATTAACGCTTATTGCGTTCTTCTTTATTCCTTGCAGCATTAACCTTTTTGCACAAGAAACCGAAAAACCCGAAGGGTACATTTTTACAAATACCAAAGAAATAAAACATACACCGGTAAAAAATCAAAATCGCTCCGGTACTTGTTGGAGTTTTTCAGGAATCGGCTTTTTGGAATGCGAACTTATTCGGAAAGGGAAAGGCGAAATGGACTTATCGGACATGTGGATTGTTTATCATACCTACAAAGATAAAGCCGACATGTACGTGCGCATGCATGGCAACTGGAACTTTGGGGCGGGCGGTGCATTTCACGATGTGTTTGCCGTGATTGACAAATACGGCATTGTTCCGGCAGCTGTTTATCAAGCTCTTGAATATGGCGAGGAAAATCACGTGCACGGCGAATTAGACGGCATACTTAAAGCTTATGTGGATGTCATTATAAAAAATCCAAACAGAAGACTGTCAACCGCTTGGAAAAAAGGATATGAATCTATTTTAGATACTTATATGGGTGAACCCCTCCAAAAATTTACTTACAACGGAAAAGAATACACGCCGCATTCTTATGCTGCGTCTTTGGGACTGAATATGAATGATTACATCAGTATTACCTCTTTCACGCATCATCCGTTTTATACACAATTTGCCATAGAAATTCCTGACAATTGGATGATGAAAACCTCCTATAATGTTCCGCTTGATGAGTTGTTACGAACTGTAAACTATGCTATTGATAACGGATATTCCGTGGCTTGGGCTTCCGATGTAAGCGACAAAGGTTTTAACTGGCGAAAAGGGATTGCCGTTTTACCTGAAAAAGACGTGGAAAGCATGGATGGCTCCGACAGAGCGCGCTGGGAAAATCTATCACAAGGCGAAAAAGACGACGATCTATATAAATTTGAGAAACCCGGAAGAGAGAGAAAAATTACCCAAGAAATCCGTCAAAAAGCATTCGATAACTACACCACCACCGACGATCATGGCATGGTGATAACAGGCAAAGCCATTGACCAAAACGGAACGCCTTACTTCCTTGTAAAAAATTCTTGGGGCGTTGACAGCCGCAATCCCTACAACGGCTTTCTTTACGCTTCCGAACCTTTTGTAGCAATGCAAACCACCAACATTACCGTACATAAAGATGCGATTCCTGCGGATGTGAAAAAGAAACTGGATATAAATTAGCCCGTTACGATTGTAAGGGTCGAAAATTTTCGACCCTTATCGACATCACATCAAAAAAATCCTATTTTCGCCGCCGTTTTCGTGCAAGCGAAAATCGGTCCCTTAGCTCAGACGGTTAGAGCATCTGACTCATAATCAGGGGGTCCTTGGTTCGATCCCAAGAGGGACCACTCGGAAGTGTTTAAAAATAGAAAGAATCGTTACAAATCAGCATGTAACGATTTTTTGTACCAACCTTTGCCGATGCTTATCTTTGCCGAAAACTTAAACTTGATGAAACTAATAATAGCATTCTTTATCACTGTTTTAACAATTCCGGTTTTATACGCGCAAACGAATGAAGATAACATTATCATAGAAAATAAAACAGAAAATTACACATATAAAATATCTTCAAAGCGGGTTTTTCTTGAAGAAAAAAAAACTACGAATTACCACTGTCTTAAATGGTCGGAAAAAATAACCGTCGCTGAATTTTATAATTTGTATTCTACGATTGATATGGTTGACATAAAAGCGGAAAAGCAAATAAGTCCTATCTATGAAATGTACAGAGATAAAGATATTTTCTACAGCGATACAAAAGTTTGTTATTTTGAACTGCCTTTTTCCAAAAAGGGAGCGAAAGCGACAGTCAGTTTCGCGAAAACATATAAGGATATTTGCATTTTTAATAAAATAATTTTTACCGAGCCCCATTTTGTAAAAGAGAAAAAAGTAGAAATCACTATCCCGAATTGGTTGGAAGTAGATATTATAGAGCAAAATTTTAATGATACTATTGAAAAAGAGATTATTACAAACGAAAAATCGCAAACCGTTACATACAGATATATAATTAGAAATCAAGCGGGAATGAAAAGAACAGATGACGCTCCCGCCTATCATAAAATAGCACCGCATTTATTATTAATACCGAAAATAGCTACTGTAAAAAAAGAGGAAATAGTGTATTTCGATAATTACGATTATGTGTATAAATGGTGCAAAGAGAAACTGGATTATACTCACAACGACATGGAGGTCATTTCCAAATTTACACAACAACTTATTGATTCGTGCAAAACGGATGACGAAAGGATCTCCCTAATATTTGCTTGGGTACAGAACAATATCCGCTATATCGCGTTTGCATACGGACTTGACGGCTGGGTTCCCGATAATGCTCAAAACGTGTTTCGCAAAAAGTACGGCGATTGCAAAGGAATGTCAAATTTGTTAAAAACAATGTTACAGTCAGCAGGATTTGACGCCCGTTTGGTTTGGATTGGAACTGATGGATTGAGTAAAAAAGAAATACCTTTACCGCTGTTCAATCATGTAATTTGTGTGTTATTTAAAGATAATCAAATCATATATCTTGATCCAACTGTTAAATACATGGTGCCGGGCGAATATCACAATGCAATACAAGGCTGTTTTACAATGATAGAAAATGGGAATAATTATATTGTTGACTTCATCCCCGAAATTTTACCTTCGCAAAATACCGACAGTTTGATATGCGTGTATAATATCGAAGGAAATTCTTTAGTTGGTAATGTGGACATGACTTTAAGCGGAGAATGCAAACAAGCCATTTTGTCGTTAATTTATACTTTGGAGACATCTCGCAGAAACAGCGCGCTCAAACAATTTCTCGAGAAAGGTAAGAGTCAGGAAAAAGTATCGGACATATTGATACAAGGAGAAGATTCGAGACAAAATCAACTTAGAATAAACTACAATGAAATTCGCGGCAACAGCGTAAACAGAATCGGAAATGAAATATACATTGATTTGGAAAGCCGTCAGGATTACGCTTCAGGCGCGATAGACACGGCAAAAAGAAAAATTGATTTTGTTTTTCCTTATAAAAAACGCACCATAAGAGAGGAATACTTACTCATTCCGGACGGTTTTAAAGTTATTTCTGTTCCCGCCGAATTGAATATTGAAAACAATAATTATAAAATCAGTACGGTTTATAGCATTGAAAATAACAGGATTAAATACAGAAAAGAAATAATTATCAAAGATGTGTGGCTAAAAAAGGAACATTTTGTCCAATGGAACACTGACCTTAATTTGCTAAAAAGAAATTATTCGGAACAAATCATCTTACAAAATGAATAAAAATTATGAAAAAAGTTTATTTGATTTTAATTTTATCAATTACTGTTTTTTCGCTATCGGCGCAACCGGACATCTATCCCGCACGAGCCCCTAAGATAAGAGCTGAAGTTTGGGCATGGGACAATCCTGCGTTCAAAAATTATACGGTACCGGATGAATTAAAAAATGAATCCGCCGTAATTTTAGCCAGACACAGACAAATTGACGCGACTGCCAATAAAACCAATGTAGCCAGACAACTTTGGTTGGGAGATAATACCGGAAAACTTTTTTACACCAATATTGACCGGAGCATGATTTTAATCAACGACCAAACGGCTCTTACTCATTATTCGGAATTTTCTTTTAAAGAGAAAAACAGATTCGGTGCGTCATATTCATACTCAAGCAATTCAAGTATTACAATTCTTGGCGCTCGTATCATCAAACCGGATGGCTCTGTAAAAGAGATTGATGTATCTAAATCGGCTGTGGCTATTACCGAAGGAAGGGGCGACAAGGAAGCCTATAAAAAATTAGCAATTCCCGAATTACAGATCAATGATATTTTAGACTTTTTCGTTTGCGATATATACGAGCTTCAAACTATGAATATATCGGAGCAGTTCATTGCGTTTTATTCTATGGATTATCCCGCACTACATAGTAGTTGCAGTTTAACTTTTGGAAAAAATCTTACTATCGAATACCGCTCAATTAACGGTGCACCCCAATTTTCAAAAACCACCGACTCAAGCGGAAATATTGTGTTAACCGCCGAGTCGGATAACATTAAGAGAATAAACGATTACAGCAATACACGTTGGATATCGCCTCTCCGCGACTTTCCCATGATACGCTTTGTGGTATTGCAAAACGCCTCAACCGTGTTTTATAAGCCGAAAAGCGCTAGGCAAATCGGTGTTCACGAAAATGTTCCTTATAAAACAATACTTGAAGACGCAAAAAATTATCTTACTTTTTTTAGATCAAAGCAACTTTTGATAAAAGATATTCCGGAAAAAGTGAGAGGAATGGTATTCAATTACGGTAATGCCCATTTGGACATACCTAAAGAGAAACTTGCCAATATCATCTATGCTGCACTAAATTTCGAATGGCCTAACGTAGAAAACGCCTATTACAATTCTGCAACTTTTATATTAACGTTGGACAATCTTATGAAAGTTTTTAGAATCAACTCCCAAATCGGATTCGTAACAAATAAATACGCAGCCCGACAAGATGAAGTTTTGGCTTTTGATGATTTTGAGTATATGATTGTTGCCAATAATGCAACTCAATATTTTTTTCCTCCTTATCGTTACAGAGTTCCGGGTGAAATTCCGGCAAGACTACAAGGCGAATCTGCAGAGACCTTTATTTTTCAAAATAGGTCAAATGATTACACAACAACTTCTTCCGGTAGTTTTTTGAGCGGAAGCACTATAATTTTACCCGAATCAAGCCCGGAAGAAAACATGAGTACAATGCAGTTACAAGTATCTTTTAATCTTGATGATATGCAAAAAATTGATATTAAACGTAACTCCGTATGGTTGGGCGATGTTAAAAATTATGTCCAGCCTTGGCTACTTTTGTACGAAGATTGGGATAATGAGTTGAGACGTTTTCTGAAAATAGATAAAAGTATTGTGGAGGAGTTAAATAAGAAAAGAAGCACTCGCAAATTAATTCCGCAAGTAAAAAGCAATTTTGAAAGAGACCGAGAGAAATATTCTGAGACAATAGAAAATGAGATTAAACAATATCATGGTTTCGCGCCTGAAATTGTAAAGGAATATTCTTTTTCAAGTTTGGGAGTAACGTTGGAAAAACCACAACTTGAGTACGAGATATCCTACACAATGAGTGATTTTGTTCGTAACGCAGGAGAAAATATTATTCTTGACGCGGGCAAATTGATAGGTCAGCAATGGGATCCGACAGAAAACGACAGAAACAGAAATATAGACGCGCATCTTCCCACACGCAGAATTTTTGAAAATGAAATTGTTATCCAAATTCCCGACAACTATATTGTCGGGAATATCGAACATTTGAATGTGATTTTTTCAAACAACTATGCTATCTTTGAGGCAGTTTCTGTCATAGAAAATAATACAGTAAAAATAAAAACAAAAAAAGCGTACCATCAAACTTTCATTCAAAAGGAAGATTGGAACAAATTAATTGACATTATTGATAAAACGAATAAATTTTATTCAAGTTCAATTGTTTTTCAAAAGATAAGCGAATAATCTATAATAATTAAGACTGTAAAAAAATCATTTCTTCGGTTTTTCCCAAATCCAGCAGGTATCACAAAGTCTGTTTTTAACATATTCTCTTTGAATATCAGGCAATCTATGAAAGAAGTCTATGCCTGTAAAGTTCTGAACACTATCAATACTTACTGCATAACTCCGTACAGGGTTGCCCGATTTTACCTTTTCATGAGGCATGATAAAACCGATTCCTTCAATTCGGTTGCCGGTGTAATTTAATATCACTTTATAAAAATATTCAGGTACGGAAACATTATTTTTCCCAATGCTACCTCTTATTCCCTGCTTCAAAGCAGGCCCGGCAACAATATACAGCGTGTCGTACGCTTCCGCCCAGATTTTTACCAAATCTTCTAATTTATACCAAATTCCACCCGCTTGATGAAATGTTGCTAAATGTGGACTCATATTGCTAAAGAAAAAAGACTCGTCCATTGCAACTTCCGACCAGAGCATATCCGCACTGGGAACTAAATGTCCTCTGTCGTATCCCGAACCTTTATAATCGGTAGCCGTTGCCGTTCCTGTTTTTACGGCAGGGTCGGAGCGGAAATTATCTTTCCGTTTCGTTACAGGATTGTTAATTCGCTCTCTACACAACATGTAAACCACCCAATCCGATTGCTTATGGGCATCGTTAAAAACGAAAGAAAAACCCGTATGCGAAATAATGTCATCTGCATTTTCCGTGTATGGAAATTCCAAATTCGCAATCTGATGTACCGTATGGATAATGCTATCTACGTTGATAATTATTGGCTCCTGTTCAGGAGGAGTATCCGAGCCACTCGAACGAACAAATTCACAGGAATAAAAAATCACTGCTACAATAACTAAAGTTACTTTCTTCATTTTTTGTATTATTTATTCAACTAATGCTTTTGGATTAAACGTTTTGTGTTCTCCATATCAGATTGCACAAAAATACGGTAAATGTTTATAAGTACCGTAAGTTTGTGCCATTTTTATCGGTAATTTCTTATTTTACATTTCGGCATTTGTGCGATGGCAGCAAAAGGCAATGCGCGTTGCTACAAGATTTATTCAATAATGGTTGCCACAATTTTCCTACCGGTGTTATGATTCCGAAATTCGCAAAGGTAAATCCCTTGCCAAGTACCAAGGTTTAGCCGTCCATTGGTTATAGGTATTGTTACGTCCACGCCTACAAGAGTAGATTTAGCATGTGCCGGCATGTCATCTACACCTTCGCAAGTGTGAGTATAGTATGGTTCTCGCTCTCGAACTAAACGGTCGAAGATGGCATTCAAGTCGGTTTGTACATCGGGGTCGGCGTTTTCGTTGATAGATAGTCCAGCCGAAGTGTGCTTGATGAACAGGTGTAGTAAACCGGCTTGAGGTAATTTGGGAAGATATTGGATGACTTCGTTGGTTATGAGGTGAAAGCCGCGGTGTTTGGGTTTGAGGGTAAATTCGACTTGGTAAGGCATATCTTTTATTTTTTCTTAATCTCACAAAAAACAACCGAATCGTCCACTTCATAAATATTAGCCTCAACATTAAATTTTGAGGCTAATTCTAGAAAATCATTTCCGGAATAAGTTATGGCTTTAAATCCATCTTTACAAACAATAGTACCCTCTTTCGTTTTTTCATAATCTATTTCTCCCAGTAATTCTTCATCAGCTTGAATTTGAAACCAATATAATCTATCTTGCCAAATTTTATTAGAGTAACTGGAGAACAAAAGTACGCCTCCTTTTTTTGTAACTCTTAACGCTTCTGCCAATAATAAATGAGGATCTTCTTTAAAGGCAGAAATACCGTTTTGAATGCAAATGGTAACATCGAACATATCAGCAGGAAAGTTTAATTCCACTGCATTCATTGTATAAAATTCAAGATTATCATTCTGTTGATGCAAACTTTTAGCTAATTCTATATTGTCTTGTGAAATATCAATGCCGGTAACTTTTTTTGCTTTCTTAGCTAATTCAATAGCCACCCTTCCGTATCCACAACCTAAGTCCAATACAATATCATCTATAGAAAGCTTTCTTAAAATGAAATCTATTTCTGCTAATAGTAATTGCTGTATTCTTGGAGGCGCTATTTCATAACATCTTTGCAGTTTACTTGTGTTCAGATTATTTGAGTAATAGTTCATACTATTTTACACATTTTCCGATTTTAAGATTTCCCAACTTCCTGTTTTATCTGAGCCAACACGTGCGATGATGCCGAGGTCTTTTAGATTTTTTATTTTTCGCTTTGCTGTAGCAATTCCAATATTAAGTTTTATTCTTATTTCTTCAGCCGTAATATTAGGGTTTGCTTTAATTAAACTAAATACAGTATCATTTGCAGTATCATTTTGAGCATTTACAGTATCATTCCCTTGCCTTACATCGACATCCTCTGCAAAATGTATATGCAATTCTCTGTTTTTCAAAATATTATTTTCACCGAGCAAAAGATTTTCCAAAAAACGTATCACATATTTATGGGTAGCATAGACACTGTTTTTTAGATTTTTATAATTTGCTCGCACAAGTGCATTGCGAAAATACCACGAATGTTGGGCAAACAAATCATTATTTATATCATTAAAACCAAGTTTGTGAAGATATTTTATTAAAAAAACTGCTGTTGTTCTTGTGTTGCCTTCGCCGAAAATATGAATTTGCCACAAGTCGGAAATAAAGTGGGCAATGTGTTCAATAATTTGTTGCGTGTTCAGTCCTTTGTAATCGAATTTTTTTTCCTGCTCAAAATCGTATTCGAGCGTGGCACGCAAATTATCGGCACCGGCATAAAGAACAGTTTCGCCATCTAAAACCCACTCGGATTTGGTAATATTGTAGTCACGGATTTTCCCTGCAAATTTGTAAATTCCGCTAAAAAGTCGCCTGTGAATATTTAGATAAGAAACAGGCGAAAATGAAAAAGTTTTTTCCGACAATATTTCTGCAATGCGAGCGGAAACTTTGTCTGCTTCTTCGGTGCGGTCATCATCGCTTTGTCTGTTTACCTGCGTTTTGTAATACACATCAATGCGATTTTTCACCTCTTCAAAGGTTATATCGCCTTCAATATTTTGTTTGGCGGTCTCGATAAGATAGGCAGACGGCTTCAAACCATCAACCTGCTGCAAGCCGATTGCCGTTTGCCAAATAATGCTTTTTTCTTTTTTATCGGGTTCGCCCTGTCTTATATATTCTTCAAAATCGTTCATTATCATGGGTCAAATTAATTTGCTAACTTTCTTCTGTGTTATTGTTCATTGTTGTTTCCCGATTTTAATTGTTGCAAGTTCGCCAAAATCTCATTCTTCGGTATAATTTTTCATCTTTTTGAGAATAATTTGGCAAAATTAGTGCTTTTCTATTGATAATTACGAGTTACGGTTTTTATTTGTTGGCTCATTATCTTCGGTTTCTTTATTTAACTCCCTTTCTATGTCTTCGATAGAAGGTAGTGAAGATTTGAAATTTTCCGGTAAAAATTTTGAAAGTGTGTATTCCGAAATTCCTATCGGTTGACTACTGCTTTCCAAAGAGTATTGAGCCTCAAAATTATCTTTCTTCTTTACGACAAGTAGCCCTATGGTAGGATTGTCAACATTTTTCTTTAATTGATGATTAATTGCTGTTACATAGAATCCGAGTTTTCCGGTATGTTCGGGCTCAAAATCTTTGGTTTTCAATTCTATGACTATGTAACAACGTAATTCTAAGTGGTAAAATAGCAAATCTATGTTCCGTTCTCTTTCTCCCACTCGTATTGGATATTGCTTACCCACGTATGCAAACCCTTGCCCTAATTCTAATAAAAATTTGGTAATATTATCTATCAAAGCATCTTCTAATTCTTTTTCTTTATAATCATTCGTTAATACTAACCAATCAAAATTATAAGGGTCTTTCATCATTTCTTTTGCCAAATCGCTCTGAACATCAGGCAATAGGCGGTCAAAGTTATTGATTGCCTTACCTTGTCGTTGATACAGATCCGTTTCCATGAAATTCATCAGCATGGCACGACTCCAACCGTTCTGAATAGTTTTTTGGACGTAAAATAAGGCTTCGTGTACGGATTTGCATTTGGTAAATATTTGAACGTGATGTCCCCATGGAATTTGAAATATAGGATGAGCTTCAAATTCTGCAACAACTTGTTGCAAAATTATATTTTCCTTATTATCACATACTTGTATTTCGTCCCCAGCTTGGGGATGAATTTCATTTTCTAATTTTCCACCAAGTTGTTGGAAAATTGTATTATCTTGAGAGTAAAACAGATAAAATTGTTTTATATAGTAAAGATTCCTTTCAGAAAAACCTTTCATTTCGGGAAATTCTTTCATTAACTCTTTACTCAATTCTTTGAAGAAATTACCACCCCATACTGCATCCATCTGTCGAATAACGATATCGCGCCCTAACTCCCAATACAGGCGCAACATTTCATCATTCACTTTTATCATTGCCTTAATTTGGCTTTGACGGATGCGGGCTTTCAAATGAATGAGCCATTGCTTAAATTCCGAGTCTTTTATTGCCTCTATGTTCATAATATTTTATTTAATTGTGTGATAACTGTTTTTCTTCCGGAAAACATGCGGCGAAATTACATGAATTTTTAGATTAATTTTCGATTATAGTAACTTCTTCAAGTAATTATTTCTATCGTCGTTATTCGCTTCAGTTCAATAGAGCCGTTGAATAAGTCGGTTAGTTCCGTACTCGGGTTTTGAAAATTTATAGATGCAACATTTTTGAAATATCGTTTGCCAAAATCTTTGAGCAGATATATTTTTACCTACCCGACGTGCATTCTCAAGTAAAAGCGGTTTTCTGCCACTTTTATCTTTCCATTTGAGCAAAATCGGACATTAATTTTCGTTCCATATTATTTTATATTCTATGTTTTGGGTTCGGGCATGGTAAAAGTTCTGAAATGCAAATAAACATAAAATCTTTTTAGAGAAGAAATCGCATCTGTCAAATTGAAAAAATAGACGTTCTCTATGCAGTACCAACATTACAAACATAAATTCAGGGTAATTTATTTGAAAGTATATAAGTGTAATTGAGTTAAATAGCCATTTTTTGCACCAAAAAATGCCAGTTTGCAAATTTATTTTTTTTGAATCAATAATATCTACCTTACATGAACTTTTGAAAAGTAAGGAAGAAAGAATTTACTGCATAATCACACCCGTCAATAGTTTCTAACTTATCGCCAAAATTTGCAGTAAATTCACCATTATTCAGTTTTAACATTTGTTTTATACGCCACATACCTATTCCATCTCCATTTCTTCCCATTTCTTTGGCAATTGATCCTGATATACCTTCATTAAAAACACTTTGCCGTTCTTCAGGCTTAACATATATGCTAGTCATGATAAAATTAGCATTTATTTTATTCTGATATTCATTGAATGTAATATCAACTGTTGAATTGCTTTTTGTGTATTTTGTTGCGTTGTCAAGAAGATGATAAATAGCCACTTGAATTGTTTCATAATCTATTTTTACTTTGCCAAAATAATCTTCCACATTAACAAAGATTCCATTATTTGATAAATCCACAAAAAATGTATGTAAAACATTAAGTATTATTGTTTTTAATTGGTAACTTTTAAATTCTAATCGTGTTTTTTCTTCTCTTTCCAACTTTCTATATATAGAAAATTCAGATTTCATATGAATATTATTTTTTGATAACCGAAGTAAGGTATTTGCAACTTTGTCTGGGTTATTAACCATCTCCTTTCTAATAAATTCAATTTGGTTTCTCCAGTTAGAAGACAAAACATCTTGAGGTACAATATTGTAAATAGATTGAATGTTTCGTGCATTAATTGAAGATAAATTATGAACTAATCTATTTACTTTTTTTTGTTCAAAATCACGAATCCTTTTTTCTATCTCATTTTTAATGAAAGAAATATCTGGAAAGGCATATAAAAGAGCATTTATTTTTTCACGAAATAACTTTGTTGTTTTTGTTATATCACAGAAAAAAATCTTACATTTAGCATTTGTAACTAGACCTTGCCTTCTATTTCTATTATACAGCTTGCAAGACTGCACTAAACACCCAATACTTGTACATTGTTGATAACAAACTTCACATTCCACTGTTAGATTACCTACAATTACTTTACTATGTTCATCTAAAATATAAAAATGATTCATTATTTTTGAGTCAAAAGTTCTTCTATTAAATTAACAAATTGGTATGGTTCAGCATCTTTATTCAAACAACCATCAACTTCTCTCAAAGCTTTGTGAAAACGATCTCCAGTTGATTCAGCAGAATAAATGATAATCTTTTTTGATGTATATTTCTTTTTTAGTGCTGAAGCCAGCCCTAAACCTTGGTCTTTAAAAAGTGTACTTCCCACTCCGTTAATATCTACAAAAATAATATCAGCTTCAATAACTTTAGGGTCATCTAAATCTTTAATATCTACTACTGATTTTGTATTTATCCAATCTGATTTTTTTAAAATAGATACAATATTAAAATCTCTATGCTTATCATCAATAAATAGAATTCGAGTTAATTTTTTGATATTAACACAGTTAGCATCATTTTCTTGGTTTTGATTCATGTTCACATTCACGTTTACATTGACTTTTTGTTCATTGCTAATCATTTGATTTGATACTGTATTTTCTTTGTCATTTGGTATAAGAAAAAAACCAAGTATCTCCAAAAAAGAAACTATCGTCAATATTATTGGCTCTGGTTCAAAATTTACTATTAGGTTCCAAATTATTCCACCGATGAAACCAACAATGGCAATAACTAGAGAAATTTTATTTTTAACTATTTTTTTCATTTTTTTGTTTTTTATGTTAATGGGGATACTTACACTTTATCAATAATAACACTTGCTTTGCTATTCACTATACCTTTTAAAATTCTCAGCCTGCTCCAACACTTGAGTAAAAACCTCATCGTTCCAGTCTGGTGGATAGCCGTTTTGGTAGAGGAGAATGGTTAATTCTAAATTCAATTTGTTTTTAATATCGTTGCGGTTAATCCAATCTACGTACTCAGAATTTGTTTCTACCAATTCTTTTATAGCTTTGGCGAGCATAATACATTTTTCATCGGCATAAACAAATTGGTGGGTGTCGCGCACTTTTACCAAAATATCGTAAAATGCCTTTTCTTCAAAAGTGATGCCCAATTTTTCAAAAGATTGCTTGTCTTCGTCGAGTTTGGCAAATATATCAATCAATTCATCAGAAAGAGAATCTACAAAGTCGGCAACCACTTCACTTGTAAAAGTAAGCCGGTCGCGGTTGTTGTATTTTTCAACTACCTGCCGCAACATTTGGTCAAATTCATCTGCCTTAGTTTTGTTTTTCCTTCGATAATCACCAATTGACTTTTTTAGCAGTTTTAATAAAGCATTGAATTTGGTCATCGGCATTTTTATATCGTCCAATTTCTTTTCAAACTCTTCGCTGAAAATATCTTCGGCGTCGGTGGCATTTACTATGTTTTCAACTCCGTTACAGATAATGGCTTGCCGTACCATTTCTTCTACACGACGATTCATTGTTTCGGTGTCGGGAGATGTTCCAATAGTCAGTTTATAAATAATGGAACGAATTGCCAAGCAAAACTGAGCGTAAGAAGTTTCATCATCAGTAAGCAAACCCGAAGGATAACAGATTTCGTAAGCCGCTTTCAGCCGTTTGGTAACACCCATATAGCGCGTTTGCACATCTTGAATTGACATCACAAATTCAGCAGCACGATTGAGGCAATGTAAGCGGGTAAGCGCATTTTCGGAGTTGAAAAAATCTGAATCGTTGAATCCGTGCAAAATTTCGCGACAAAGAACTAAATGATTGCGGAAAATTTTCAGTGTAGCTTGCATATCTTCTATATTGCTTTCACCGTCGCCGCCATATTGCTTTAGTGCTTTTTGCATATTTTCCTTTATGCCGATATAATCTACAATCAAACCACTATCTTTCCCCTTGTACACGCGGTTTACGCGCGATATGGTTTGAATCAACGTGTGGCGTTGCAAAGGTTTATCAATATACATCACGGCAAGTGAAGGCACATCGAAACCGGTAATCCACATATCTACCACGATAGCAATTTTAAAATTAGAAGCATCGTTTTTAAACTGTTTGTCGAGCATTTTACGGTACGTTTTGTCGCCCAAGAGGTTGTACATTTCCTGCGGGTCGTCCTTGTCGCGGGTGGCAACAACATTTACCATGGGCAATGCTGTAAGTGCGTCCAATTCTTCCTTGCTCAATTTTGTTTCGTCTTGACATTTTTTCTTTTCAAACCAAGCCGGACGAATTTCTTTAATTTCGTTGTGTAAGGCGTAAGCGATTGATCTGTCGGCACACACAATCATCGCTTTTTGCACGATTTCCGGTTTTTCATCTGTCAAATTTTCATAATGAATCACCAAATCCAAGGCAAGTTTTTTCAAACGGTCGGGATGCGCAAGAATAGCACTCATTTTGCTCATAGCACGTTTGCTGCGCTCAATCTGCTCTTCGGTAGAGCCTTCTTCTTCGCATTGGCGATAATATTTTTCTATCTCCTTTGCTTGCTCATCGTTGAGTAACACGCGCGCCAAACGCGGCTCATAAGTAATGGGAACCGTGATACCGTCTTCGCACGACTGTTTCATCGTATATTTATCAACCTCGCCACCAAAAGTATGAATAGTTTCATCAATGGGCGTACCTGTAAACCCCACATAAGTGGCATTCGGAAACGAATCGCGTAAATATTTGGCAAAGCCGAAAGAGGTTTTTACCCCTTTTTCATCGATGGTAAGTTTGCTTCCGGTGTTTACCTGTGTGCGATGCGCTTCATCGGATATACAAATGATATTGGCTCGGCTGCTCAATAGTCCTGTGTCGGCGCAAAATTTCTGAATAGTTGTGATAAAAATGCCACCCGATTGACGGCTGCCGAGTTCGTCCTTCAAATCTTGCCGGCTTTCAATACTGCGCACATTTTGGTCATTAAGAAAAGTAGTGGAAGTGCAGAAAAGTTCTGATGCTTGCGTGTCTAAATCTTCGCGATCGGTTATCACTATTATGGTGGGATTTTTCAAAGTTTCACTATCGCGCATGGCAAGTTGCCGGGCAAGAAAAAGCATGGTAAAAGTTTTGCCGCAACCGGTGGCGCCAAAATAAGTGCCGCCTTTTCCATCGCCACCCACCGATTTGATGTGTTTGCGAATATTTTTGAACAATTTGCGTGTGGCAAAGAATTGTGGATAGCGACAAACTACCTGCAATTCTTTCGACAAAGTGGGATCGGGGTAATAGACAAAATCGCGCAGAATTTCTATAAAACGAGCAGGCGCAAGCGCGCCGGTTACTAAGGTTTCTATTTCGTGAAAACCTACCGCTGTCGGTTCTTCATTTTCTACTTTTTTCCAAGCATAGTAATATTCGTATGGCGTAAAAATAGTACCCAAGCGTGCATTGGCGCCATCGGCAATAATTGAAAGGCAACAATAACGCAATAAAGCCGGAATATCTCGCCTGTAGCGGTTGTGAATTTGCTTCCACGCATCTTCAATGGTAGTTTCTTCGTTGGCGGGATTTTTCAACTCAATAATGGTGAGCGGAATACCATTAACAAAAAGCAAAATATCGGGGCGGCGCTCGGCGTGTTGTTTTACGGTAAACTGTGTTACGCAACGAAAGATATTGTTTTCGGGTGTGTCAAAATCAATATAGCTGATGAGCAAATTAGGCAAAACGGCATTGTCGCGTGGTAGGTAAAAATCTTCTGAAATAAGGCGAAAAACTTCTCGGCTGGCATTGAAAAGAGATGTATTATTCAAGTGTTTTATTTGAATAATAATTTTCCCAATTTCGTTTTCTGTAAGATTATCATCTTTGTATCGTTGCGAAAAGAAAGACTTTAAGTCATCTTCGAGTAACACTTCCCTTGCACTACGGTGGAGCGTATCGCCTTGCGTGTGTGTCCAACCTGCATTTTGCAGCAGGGCGATTACGGCGTTTTCATAATCTTGTTCGTTAAATGTTGTCATTTAGTTATTTTCAATTTCTTTTTTTTAACCAATTTCTAATTGAATTCTAATTTTATTAATAGAGGTACTGAAGTTAGAGCAATATTCACACAATCAATAGTTTGCAATTTCTAATACTCAAATTTAATTATTTTCTAATTTTTTTATGCCAAAATATAAACTTTATATCGTTTTGCCCCTTCTGATAAAATTCTTTTTTCTTTTTCCATATTTTTTTACTTTTCTTCAATTACATTTTTAATCAACACCGGACAAACCTCTTTCAATAATCGTTTCAACTCAGTGGCGATTTGCTCACGCTCAGTTTGTGCTTGATATATTGCTACTATACTTTTTTGTATTTCTAATGGCGGAATGGGGATTTTTACTTGGCACATATCTGAAAAACCAAACACTTCACGCGCACTGCCCCATGAATTAAATCGGGCATATCTATCAAATTCTGCTCTGTGAAGCCATAAAAACAAATATTCGGGCAATAGTTTTTCCGCATCTTTTACTTTAAAAGCCTGATAAGAAGATGAAACAACAAAAGTTTCGTTACTCTGATTTAAAGCAATGGTAATTTTTCCGCCATTCCGAGAAGTTGTCGGAACAAATGCAAATGACATTGGTTCAACAATGAGATATGAATTTATTGAGACATCGGTCATATCGGCTTTTGTTTCAATAAAACACTTTTCTATTGAAATGCCCTTAACTCTATTAATTCTTAATTCTTCATTTTTACTTACACATTCCTCAATATATCTTCCAATTTCTTTAGCCGGATAATCTTTAGCAAGTTGTTCAATATATGCCTGACAAGTAAGTGCAAGATTTGCAAAACCATCGGTATATGTTTTCAGATTTTCGTTGATGGCATTGTAGGCGGCTACGACTTTTTGTTGTTCGACAAGAGATGGTAGAGAAATTTCGATATTGCACATATCAGCAAAAGAAAATACTTCACGCGCACTGCCCCAAGAATGAAATCTTGCTATTCTATCAAATTCAGGACGATTAAAATACATAAACAAATAATTGGGCAATAATTTTTCCTTGTCCTTTATTTTGAAAACCTCGTAAGAAGAAGAAACCAAATAATTTTCATCACTTGAATTGATTGCTATTGTAATTTTTTCGCCATTTCGTGAAGTGGTTGGCACATAAGCAAACGATTCCGGCATAAAGATTTTATATGGAATAAGAGAAACATCTGTCATATCTGCTTTTGTAGGAATAATACATTTTTGTATAGAAATTCCTCTGACAGATTCTAATCCATATTTTTCATCAGCATTGTTATCAGAACATTGCTCAATCAAATCGCCTAATATGTATTTTTTGGTACTCATTCTCAATTCTTAAAATAATCTTCCAACTTTTTACTGATAATATTTCCATCGGGCAGAAATTTTTGATAGTTTTTGGGCAATTTAGCTGTTGTTGTATAGGTTGTTACGCCAATTGGCATTTTGCTCGTTTTTAGCGAATATTCTACTACGGTTCGGTTTTTCTCTTTGCAGATAACTATACCTATGGCATCGTTTTCGTTTGGCAGTTTTACTTTATCATTCAAAACAGAGAGGTAAAATTCCATTTTCCCTTTATATTCGGGCATAAATTCTCCTATTTTCAGTTCAATGGCTACCAAGCATTGTAGTTGTCGGTGGTAAAGCAACAAATCTATAAAATATTCTTTATCATCTACTTCTACTTTAAACTGATTGCCCATAAAGGCAAATTGAAAATTCATTTCAAGCAAAAAGGCTCTAATATTATTAACCAATCCTGCTTCAAGTTGGCTCTCAGAATGTTCGTTGCCAAGATTAAGAAAATCGAAAGAGTATTCGTCTTTTATGGCTAAAATGGCTTGGTTTTTAATTTTTTCCGGTAAGGTTTGTTCAAAATTAGTTTGATTGAGCAAGTGTTTTTCGTAGCTTTTCCCTTCTATTTGATGAATCAGCACATTTTTTGTCCACCCGAATTTTCGTGTTGCTTGAATGTAAAATTGCCTTTCGAGATTGTCTTTGCAACGGTTTAGAATAATTGTGTGTTTCGTCCAACTAATTTCTCCAACCAATGGCTGGAGATTTTCAACGTTGTGATACTCATTATAAAACTGTGCCATTAACCATAAATTAGTCACCGAAAAACCTCCGGTTCCGGGAAATTCTTTCTGCAATTCTTCCGACAAAGTAGGCACAACGGCTTTTCCCCAACTTTCTTGTTGTTTTTCGGCAATGGCTTTGCCAATTTCCCAATAAAGATTTACAAGTTGTATGTTTACAGCACGCATTGCCTCGTATTGTGCTTGCCTAATTTTCTGTTTAATTTCTGCAATGAAATTCAGTTGTGTTTTTTCAAATGTTACGATTTCCATACTTATTATTTTTATCTTAATTCTTAACTCTTAATTGATACTGTATCCTAATTTTTTAAATGCTTTAGCAAGTTGTTTTTGGCTTTGCTTTTCGCGTTTCAGCAGTTCTTTCATTTCGGATTGCACACGGCTCATTTCGGCTTGGTGATCAATTTGCAAATCGCGGTCAATAAATTCAATGTATTGGCTTGGTACGAGCGAGTGTTTTTTCTCGCGTAATTCTTCAATTTTCACCGCGCGGTAGAGTTCCGGCTTCTCGTATTTTCCGGCACGATTAATATCTTGAAAGTCGGAATAAATTCTCTTTATGGCTGCAATTTGTTCGGATGTAAACTGCACATAACTTTTTTCGTAGATATTTGTGTTCCATGTGCGCAAATCAACAAAAAGGATTTCGTTGGTGCGATCGCGTTTTTGGGTGCTGTCCGCAGCGTCCGTATTTTTTTTGTTGTTATTCAAAACCCATAATGTAACGCTAATATCAGTAGAATAAAACATTTCGCGGGGTAACACGATAATTGCCTCTACTTTATCGTTTTCAATCAACTGTTTACGAATTTCATACTCCACACCATCGGCGCCAAGCGCACCATTGGCAAGTAGAAAACCTGCAATTCCGGAGGTAACATCCAGTTTTGAAAGCATGTGTAAAATCCATGCATAGTTGGCGTTGCTTTCAGGTGGTGTAGTGTAGCCGCTCCAACGTGGGTCGGTAGTAAGCTCATCGGCAGCCCGCCATTTTTTGAGATTGAAGGGCGGATTTGCCATAATGAAATCAAATTTCAAATCCTTGTGTTGGTCATCAGAGAATGAGCTTGCGGGCTGTCTGCCCAAATTGTGCGATATACCTCGAATAGCCAGGTTCATTTTGGCAAGTTGAAAGGTGCTCGGCGTGCTTTCCTGCCCATACACGCTAATATTGGCAGTATTGCCGCCATGCGCTTCCACAAAACGCAACGACTGCACGAACATTCCACCCGAACCACAACAAGGGTCGTAAATGGTGCCTTTAAACGGCTCAATGAGTTCGGCAATTAAATCTACAATACATTTTGGGGTGTAAAATTCGCCTTTATCTTTGCGTTCATCAATAGAAAATTCTTGTAAAAAATACTCGTACACGCGCCCGATGAGATCTTTTTCGTGAAAACGTTCGGGCGATATTTTGTTTATCTCGTCAATCAATGCTTTGAGCAATTTAGTGTCCACGTTGCTTCTGGAAGTAAAAAAACGTTGCGGCAACGCACCTTCCAAAACAGAATTTTGCTGTTCTATATCCGCCATTGCGGTATCCAAAATGTTGGCAATGGAAGTGTCGGCGGCGTGTTCTACTATGTATGTCCAACGACAGTGCGGTTGCAAGTAAAACACATTTACACTGCCATAGCCGGCTGGGTTTTCGAGTAGATTTTCAATAGCATTTTGCGGAAGACCTTTGCTTTTAAGTTCTTCTAGAAAGGCAACGCGCCGCTCTTCAAACTTCTCGCCAGCAAATTTGAGAAATGTGAGCGACAATACGGCATTTCTGTTGTCGGCTTTTTCTACCTTTCCGCGCAAAATATCACGACAATTCCATAGAATTTGCTCAAGAGCGAGCTCTTTTTGTACTTTTTTTGCCATTATTTTCTTGAATTGTTGGGTTTTAAGAAATTTTGGCAAAGATAGATTTTTTTTAGGCAACTCTCAAATCATATGTTACAAATTCAGATTGCAAAAATGCAACTATTTTTCAAGACTTTACCCTGTAATCAAAATTGCAAAAAAATAATAGTTTTGCATTTATGAGTTGAAGAACATCTTGCTTTATTTATATGATTAAAATTCAAGCGCATCCGAAATTTATTAACCAATTAAGAATATTTAATTGGGATCGTAATTTACATGTTGATTGGTACAATTTTTTAGATTATTGTAGATTCTCAAATATAGCAACTATTATTATTGAGGATATGACTATAATTTTTCTAAAAACAACCAGTAGTAAAGATGAAGGTTATGAATGGCGCATGACCAAACCAAATAATGAAACTTTTCCTGATGAATTACTTTATATTATGAATTTACAAAAATATGATCTTGATTTTTTATCGAAGATTCATAAAGATAAAGTATCAGGAATTATCTACGGTACATATTTCAAAAGGTTAAATTAATAAATTATAACCGTCCAAAAGGACATAAAAATTTAATGAATATGACAAAAAGAATTAAAAAACAGATTTCGAGCAAAACGTTTTTGTGCAAAATTGCTCTTGTAATGCTAATGGGGTTTTCGCTGGTTGCATGTAACAAACAACCCGTAGAAAAAAAGGTGTCCGGAACGGTAACAGCAAATACGGAAGGCGTTGTTACATTTAAGTACTCGCGTCTGAAGAACAGTTTGCCCAATGCCTGTACGTTTACAACCAACTTGCCCGCTCCCAACGACCAATTCGTTCTCACCATTACTTCCGGCAATGCGACTGAGAATAAGGTGATAGAAGGTTTAGCAGGAGGGCAGAAAGTAGCATGGACGGCTAAAGTGGAAGGAAACCCGCTTAACCATGGCAGCGACATTGGTCATTTTGTTCATATTATCAATGATTAAAGTTCGTTGAGCAAATGCCGGCGTGCAGCGAGCGACATATAGGGGGCAATGAAGTAGAAACTAAACGTTAAATAAAAAAAGCCGTCTAAAAGGACATAAAATTAATTGTAATGAAAAAAATTAAAAACGTTTTAGTGATTATTGGAGGCATTAACTTTCTATTTTTTGGATTATTTCACTTAACTTTTTGGCATGGACTTAATTGGGGGAATGAACTGATAAAGTTAACTGAAATCAACAGTAATGTGATGCAAATGTTAAATATCGGAATCGTAGTTTTTATGTTGGCGCTTGGATTTATTATGCTTTTTTATCGCAAAGAGATTTTAAATTCCGCATTAGGCAGGGCTTTGCTGATTGCCTTCTCATTATTCTGGCTTGCAAGATTAGTTGGAGAGTTTGCGTTTCCCGGAGGGTCAATAATACTTGGAGTAATTTTGTTTTTATGTGTGTTGATTTACTTGATACCGGCAATTATCATTAAAAAATAAGGCAAATGAAATAAAATATTATTTTTGCAACTCAAAATACATAACGACATGTACAGACAAATATTCATCCCGGACGAACAAAACTATCTCGTTTCAATTCCACCTGATTTATATGGTTGTGAAGTAGAAGTAATTGTTTTTCCAACTAATGAAACAACGACGCTTTCGAGAGTTAAGCCACGAAATAATTGGGCAAATGCTGCCAAACAAATGCATCAAATTGGTGATGATGTGCTACTTATGCCTGCCGTATCAAGTAACGAAAATCTTGATTGGTGGACATGGGAAGGATAGAACAATATTATACTTACTGGGTTACGTTAGACCCAACACAAGGTAGTGAAATAGCAAAAACACGTCCATTTTGAATACATCAAACTCTTTAGGGCGGCTATCCGACAGCGAAATTATTGATTTGCAAAATATTATATATGAAATGTTTTGCCGGTAATTAACCCGAATTGATTTGTATTATTACTCGTTTCCAATGGAATGGAATTGATTTGATAAAAGCAGTACGAACAAAATGAAAACCGAAATAACCAGCGAAACCGTAAAAGAATACGGATTAAATGCAGGAGCAAGTGTAGTGGGTATAGCCGCTTCCAAAGACTTCGATTTAGCGCCGGAGGGTTTTAAACCTGTTGATTATTTAGAAGGATGCCGCTCCGTAATTGTTTTGGGGGCTCCAAGTCCACAGAAAGCCTTAACCATGAATACGGCTGAATACACTGAAAATCGCAATGCTATGTTAACAGAAATGACTAACATAGCAAAAGAAGTAGAAAAACGAATAAAAAAGGCCGGGTATAAAGCAAAAGCGATAAGCGCTTCAGGAGGTAAGTTTCTAGAAGGTAAGCATTATGGGCATATATCGCTGAAACATGCGGCTGAATTGGCCGGTCTTGGATCTATTAATCGAAACTATTTACTTACCCACCCTCAATACGGTAACCTTCTTTGGCTCAGCGCTGTTCTTGCTGATGCAGACCTTGTGCCAGATAAAAAAGCACAACACAAAATCTGCGACAACTGTAACACATGCGTTGAAACATGTCCATCGGGAGCATTGGATAATCCTGCCTTATTTGGCAATAAAAAATGTGACAAATTTTACAAAATAGTGGATAGAAAATTGGAAATAGGGTGTTTTTTATGTCGTAAAGTGTGCCCCAAACGTTTTGGCAAAGCAATGCCTGATTAACTGAATTCTACACGCTTTATTTGGAAAGTAGATATACATATTTTCCTTTTGTATTTTCTGAAAATTATAATACTTTTGTAGTTTATTTATTTGTAATATGCCAAAAACTCAAAACATTGAATATAAAGAAACCGAAGCGCTCGTTGGAACAGGTAACCTTTATGAATTTTCGAGAAATTTAATTCTTAATTCTCGTAAACTTGTTTATCAGACAGCCAATTTTGCAATGGTGGAAACCTATTGGCGCATAGGAGAAAAAATTGTTGAAGAGCAAGGCGGTGCCGAACGGTCGAAATACGGAGATAGACTTATTGCAAGTCTATCAGAAAAATTGACTGCCGAGTTTGGAAAGGGATTTGATAAGACAAATTTAGGGCGAATGCGTCAATTTCATTTGACATTTCAAAATATTGACACACTGCGTCAACAATTGAGCTGGTCACACTATCGCTCACTTATTCGTGTAGAAAACCCAAAAGCACGCGAAGTTTATATGAATGAAGCCGCTGATAACCAGTGGAGTACTCGTTTTCTTGACCAACAAGTTGATAAACATTCTTGCGAACGATTGATTTCAACCCATAAAGAAGCCATAAACGAACTCAACATTGAAAATAAAAAGCAATTAATTGTTAATCAGAAAGATTACATTTTGAGAGACCCTGTTTTATTAGATTTTTACAACTTACAAGAAAATCCAAAATACAAAGAGAGCGACATTGAACAAGCAATAATTGATAATTTGCAAAAATTTTTATTGGAACTTGGCAAAGGTTTTTCATTTGTAGCTCGACAACAGCGAATTAATACAGAGTTTTCGCATTATTATATTGATTTGGTTTTCTACAATTATATTTTGAAATGTTTTGTTCTCGTTGATTTGAAAATAGGTAAACTCACTCACCAAGACATAGGGCAATTAGATATGTACGTGAGGATGTACGACAAACTAAAACGAACGGAAGGTGATAATCCAACTATTGGTATTATCCTTTGCGAAGAAAAAGATAGAGCGGAAGTAAAATTTTCCGTTTTGAACGATAACGAACAACCTTTTGCTACGAAATACAAATTGTACATTCCAACCGAAGAAGAATTGATAAGAGAAATAACGCAAATTCGTACTCTAATGAGTGGTAAATAGATAATCCAAAGAAAGACTATTAAATAATGTATGTGTATATAAAATGGTAGTAGAAGCATTTACAGGGGAACAAAAAGTAATAAAAAAATAAAATTGAACATAAAATGAACATCTGGAAATACTGGAATAACTTAAGTTTGGTAAAACGAATTTTTTTCGGACTTGTACTCGGAATTATCTTGGCGCTCACGCTTGGAGAACACATTACGTTTGTTGCCATATTCGGAAATCTGTTTGTTGGTGCATTGAAGGCGATTGCACCGATATTGGTATTTATTCTTGTAATGGCGGCAATTTGTCGTCATCAAAAAGGGAACAAAACTAATTTGAAAGAGTTTGTCGGACTGTCGTTTATCGGTATGTTTTGTGCAGCAATGTTGGGCGTTGCTGTGAGTTTTATGTTCCCAACGAAATTGGAATTGAGTGGAGTTGATATGGCTGCAGTTTCCGCGCCGAGTGGAATTACGGAAGTATTGTTAAATATCTTGATGAAATTGGTAGATAATCCGGTGAGCGCATTGGCAAACGGAAATTACATCGGCATCCTGACTTGGTCGGTTTTACTGGGTATTGCACTTCAAAAAACGGCAAGCGATTCGACCAAAGAAATCATTTCAAATTTGTCGGATGCAGTGACCCATGTTGTGCGATTTGTCATCAACCTTGCTCCTCTTGGAATAATGGGATTGGTTTATTCGTCCATTATGGAAAGCGGTTTGGAAGTGTTGCTTGGTTACGGGCGATTGATTATAATACTGGTATCAACGATGCTTGTTGTTTCACTCGTTATGAATCCATTGATATCTTTTTTGGTGATGCGAAAAAATCCGTATCCATTGGTGTTAAAGGCGTTGAAAGAAAGTGGAATTACGGCATTTTTCACCCGAAGTTCGGCCGCTAATATTCCCGTCAATATGGCATTGTGCGAAAAACTCAATCTCAATAAAGACACCTATTCTGTTGCCATTCCTTTGGGGGCAACCATTAATATGGCAGGCGCCGCGGTAACGATTTCGAT
>WQTS01000134.1 GCA_009786185.1 Bacteroidota bacterium | reverse complement strand
CATTCCCAAACATTCCCACTCATATCGTAAATACCTAATTCATTCGGTTCTTTTCCACCTACAGGCTGGGTTTGATTGCTATTGCCAAGATGCCAGCCTACTTTATCTACATCGTTACTACCGCTGTATTTGCTTTTGCTGCTTTTGTTGCCTCCCCGTGCGGCATACTCCCATTCTGCTTCTGTGGGTAAACGATACTTTTTACCAGTAAGTGTGTTTAATTTAGTAATGAACTCCTGTGCAAGGCTCCAACTTGCCGTAACAGGCAGGTTAGCTCCTCGGTACGCACTGGGATTATTACCCATAATCGCTTCCCACTCTTTTTGGGTTACAGGATATTTGGCTATATAAAAATCATCTAATGTTACTTCATGAATTGGGAATTGATCTCCCTCACAATAATCTCCTTGCTCATCGGTGCAGCCCATAATAAAAGTTCCTCTCTCTACAAGTACCATTTCCGGTTCTATTTTAACTACTGTTACTCTGCAAGTTGCCGTAAACTTTCCGTCCTTCGTAGTAACAGTAATGATTGCCTCGCCTTCACCTTTTCCGGTTACCAAGCCTTCTGCAAATGCCGTTACAGTGCTATTATTCTCTACAACAGCTACGTTACTATTGCTCGTAGTCCAACTCACGGTTCTATCGGTAGCGGAATAAGGAAATATCTCTGCCTTTAAAGTTGCCATCATACCAATAGTGAGAGATAAAGTTGATTTATCAAGTTTTACGCCCGTAACCGGTTCTTTATTACAAGCAGTAATTACAGCTATTAATAATAGCGCAATTGTAATGAGTTTGAAAAATTTTCTTTTCATAAAAAATGTTTTAGCATGCAAATTTTCATCACAGCAATCACAAAAACCTTAATAAAATCAAGGCTCTAACGGATGTACCAAACGAAAACCGGCAGAAGATCTGCTCTCAACATTAGGATTAAGTCTTCCTCGAGCAAATACACAAGCGGCTCTTGCGTTATTCTGGATACAACCTCCACGTATTACACGGAGAGTTCCTGTTAGAGGTCCTGTGGGATTAATCTGTGGCGCATCTTTATAATAATCAGAATTATACCAATCGAGGCACCATTCCCAAACATTGCCACTCATATCGTAAATGCCTAATTCGTTCGGATCTTTTCTACCCACAGGCTGGGTCCAGTCGCCGATGTTATTTTCTTTATACCAGCCTACAGCAGAAGGATTGTTACTGCCGCTGTACTTGAAGCCTTCACTTTTATGACCTCCGCGTGCGGCATATTCCCACTCTGCCTCTGTGGGTAAACGATATTTTTTACCGGTAGCGGCATTTAGCTTGGCAATAAATACCTGTGCCTCATTCCAGTTTACACTCTCAATAGGATATTCATCATCCTGACGTGGAGATCCCATAATTGCCCTCCATTCTCTTTGGGTTACCGGATATTTGGCAATATAGAAACCATCTAATGTTACTCGTCGAGTTGGAAGCTCGTTGGAGCTACAATTATCTCCTTGCTCATCGGTGCAGCCCATAATAAAATCTCCGCTCTCTACAAGTGCCATTTCCGGTTCTACTTTAATTACCGTTACCCTACAGGTTGCTGTAAATTTTCCATCTTCCGTGGTAACAGTAATAGTTGCCTCGCCTTCACCCTTTCCGGTTACCAGACTTTCTGCAAATATTGCCTCCGTACTAATGCCTTCTACAGCAACTATATTATTATTGCTCGTAGTCCAATTTACGGTTTTGTTGATAGCAGAGTGGGGTATTATCTCTGCCTTTAAGGTTGCCGTTGCTCCAACAGCGAGAAACAGAGTTTGTTTATCAAGTTTTACGCCCGTAACCGGCTCTTTATTACATGCAACAACTATGGTTATTAATAATAACACGGTTGTAATGAATTTGAAAAATTTTCTTTCCATAAAATAATAATTTTAGCGTGCAAATATATATTTTTAATATGATATGCTGTTTTTGTAAAAACGATGCTGTTCAAAAAGATTTCGCCATTGGGGGTTCTTCCACAATATCCGGATAAATAGCAAACTATTTATCCAGGTACTCTGCATTAAACGTGGAATAACAAAATACCTTTTTGAACAGCATCAGCAAATTAACATGCAGCACCAAAACCGCCGCTAGGAGCAGTAAAATCAGTGCAACCATCAGTTTCATTTATTGGGTTGCAAATAAAGCAAGTAGGCTTAACTCTATAGTTGCCATCGTAAGATAAAGGCACTTTACCATCCCCTGCTCCTCCGTAAATTCCGTCCGGATTATTTAACCGCGCAATCGTTTGTTTGTTTAATTGTAATTTTTTCATAACACATTGATTTTAAAAATAGATATTCATTTCCACTTTGCCGCAGCCCGCAGGAAGTTCATACCATTTTAATATGACAACTCTCGGTTTGCTCATTTTAACTAAAACCACTTACACATGGGCTATGAGCTACCCATCTGTGCAGGTTGCAAATTTTGTTTTTAACAGCGCGCCTATTCTCCTCTTTTTTGAGGCATTGCCTTAGCTCGGCTTTTCTTTTATTTGGCATGTTACGGCTAAAAAGCAAAACTTGCCGGTTTTAATTTGCCCAAATTTTAAGCGGTTGGGCAAACGTTTGTTGCAACGTTGCAAAAATAAAATTAATTTACTATAAACCAATGTTTTATATGGTCAATTTGACCGATTTTTATGGTCAAACTGACCGACTTTTTTTCTCTTGTAATTTTTTGGAATAATAAACAAAAAAATCTTCATCTAATGCATCTGCAATGTTAAAAAGTAAGTCAGGATTGATATAGCGCTTGCCTTTTAACATTTTACCTAAATTACTTTCATCGCAACTCACTTTTTTGGCAAGCCACACAATGCTTCTATCTTGTTCTTTTAATTTCTGATATATTAGTTCGCCTATATCAATTTTATTGCGCATTTATTTCTTATTTTATAGCAATAAGAAAAGCGTGAGATTGTTTCCTTATCTACTGTAGAGGCACCGCCAAGCACCCAAACTACTAATAAGTTTCTCACGCCGTTTCCGGCGTATTCACTTATTACCTCAGTAGTTTTATAATGTATTTTTAAATTGGCGGATTTTCTACAGTAAAAATATAAAGCTAAAACGCTTTTTCACAAACTATTAAACGCTTTTCTTATTTCATAATATGATTTTGGTTAATACATGCGGCAAAAATAGGAAAAAGAACATTATCCCGTTAGGGATGTAATTTTGGTAGAAAAATGATGACGAGAACAAATCCCTGCATGCCGTTAGGTATGCGACCAAATTGAATAATTGTTGCATACCTACGGCATGCAAAATTTACAATCTTGCCTTTTTTCTACCAAAATTACATCCCTAACGGGATAAAAAATAGAAAGAAGCGTAAAGATTCTTATATACTCGCTATTTTTGAGTGTTTTATAGCTGCGGAATATTAATGGTTTAGTGGGCCTGTAAAAATATAATAAGAACCACATTATAGCGTTTTCAATTTAAGGTTTAAGTTTCTACTATGAGCTTGGCAATCCAATCAAAAAAATCTCTTCTCCTTTCTGCCTTCGCGCTTTTCTCCCTTCTGCTTTTCCGCTTTTCCGCTTTCGCCCAAACTGATCCACCGATTCGCATCGAGTTAGAAAGCGCCAAAGACCAACAAGACTACAAGTTCGTTCCGCTCAACCGGCACGGCGTTGCCGTATTTTATCAAAGCGCAGTTTTAAGTATTGACACGGCGCAATGGATTTTTATTCACTACGATACAAATCTTGTAAAAACCGGTATTTATAAATTAAAACTGCCTAACTTGTGCCAATATTTGGCTGCCGATTTCTCGAATAACAAACTTTATCTGTTTTTGCAAAAACCTGCTTTTAAAAAAGACACATTGAGAAATTTTCTTTTGGAGTGGGACTTAATGACACAGGATTTTCAGCTTTTTGATTTACAAAATTATAAATTTCCCTACCTGTCTTCTATAAAAGTGGCAGATGATTATTTGTTTATTGTTGTAGATGAACAAAAAGCAAAGTCAATTATTTATTACAATTATAAAACACATGCCAAACAGGCAATACAATTTACGGAAGATGAGATTACTTCCATAGAATCGTTTTGTGTAGATCCGGTGGTAAAGAAAACATACTTCTGCATGTTTTTGAAAAACAAAAAAGGCTCACGTGCAGAGCTTTTTACCACCGATTATTCCGGAAATATAAAAGAGCGCGTTGCCTTTCCATTCTATGCGGATATGCAGTATAACTCAGCTAGGATAGCGCTTACCGGCAAAGATTCGCTGCTGATTGTAGGAGGGTACTCCTATGCAAAAGACAGAAAGCAAAAAGGCTGTTATTCAGGAATATATACTATGAAGTTTGCCAAAAACAAACTCTCCGATCTCAACACACATTCATTTGGAGCGCTGTTGGCGAAAGACTCCGAACTAAACACAAAACATTTGGAAGAAAGCAACTTAACGATGAGTGCACATGTTATGCAAAGCAACGGGCATATTTTTGCTATTACCGAACTGTTTTATCCTGAATATCAATATCGTTCTCCTGCTTCTTCTTATAGAGGTTTCGGACATTACGGATATGACCAACCTACCCGCACATTTTCAGGTTTTAGATTTCTAAATGCCTATATTTTAGAATTTAATGTTCAAGGTTTGCTGTTGAATGAATGGTTTTTCCCTGTTAACAATGTGCTAACACAGTCGTTTTATAATTTGGTAAAATTGCATCAGGATGAAGAAGGGAACACGTTATTTTATTATGTACATAATAATGAAATTGTATCGCAGTTTATGGATGGGCAGCGCATAATAGGAGCGCAAGCAACAATTCCGGTTGACTTAACATACAAAACAGATCTATTGGAATATAGCTCAAATGTTTCCATGCGGCATTGGTACGGCAACAACTTTTTGCTATCAGGCTATCAATATATTAAAAGCACCCAACGTGGGAAAGGGAAGCGTTATGTTTTCTTTTTAAACAAATTAATTTGCGAGTAAGCGATTACCGCACCAGTATCACCGATCCGGTATGAGAATACTTTCCTGACCTTTCGTTGAAACTGTAAGATATTCTAAACGCATAAATTCCCGAAGGGCAAGGTTCCCCTCGAAAAGTACCGTCCCAGCGACCTTGCGGGTTTTCATAATCGCCATAAACAGGTGGGAGTGTTGAACGATAAAGCTCTTGCCCCCAGCGGTTATAAACAATAAACAAATAATCATCTTCTGATGGGAATTGAAGTATGGGGTAAAAAGTTGTATTTTCAATGTTCGCACTTTGCGGATAAAAGGCATTAGGAAATATAACGTGTGGTTCGTGCTCTATCGTTAAAGTATTTGAATAACAATTATTTTCCGATTCTACTTGATACTTAATTGCAGCGCCGTCATGCATAAAAGGTTCAACATTTACATAAGCGCTGTTATTCTCACCTATCATGGTTAACCCGCTTGTAATTAGAATATTTCTACTATACACCACACGAAACAAATCGTACAATTCAGGATTAAAAGGTATGCTTACATGAGAAAAATAAATGCTATCCGTATATTTCTCCATACGTTTTCCATGTAAATAAATATTGGTGAGAACATTTGAAGTATCGTTAGTTTTACATCTATTATCGGCTACCACCATATAATAATAAAGCCCTGCTTTTACATTTATATCTTCATCTGTAAAACGATACGCATTTGTTGTGCTATATTCTAATGAATCAATTACTTTAAAAGACAAAGAATCTTTTGCCCAAACTTCCTTCCCGGGATGAGCTCTTAATAAGTATAATTTTTGAAAAGGTTCGGGAAAATTATCGGTTATTACATCAATTTCGATATATTTATCTTCTAATACGGATATGCAAGTAATGGTTACGGGAACAAGAGTATCTATTTCAAATCCGGTGGTATAGGTTACGATATTTGAAAAAGAACGCGCCGTGTCCATTCTGCCAATAGCCTGAATTACAAATTCATACAATGTGTCATTTTTTAAATATGGAGTCTCATAACGTATTTCTGTTACCGGATCAGTATTTCCGGAATGTGTTCCCATGATAGAATCCAAAAGAATAAAAGAGGTATCCATATTTTTTCTTTTATAAAATATGTAATAATCCAATGTGTCCATTCTGTTAACAGCGCTCGGATTCCATGAAAATTCAGCATACTGAATATACGGATTCCATGAAAGTAAAACTACATTAAAGCAACCGTTAACAGCCGCATCGGCTTTTAAAACCATATTATTTTTGGGTGCTGTTTTTCCACTGTTAAGCCATCCTATAGAATAATGATTACGAATTGCCAAATTTGCATTTTCATCTATCCATCTTAAAGTATCCGTATCCATTTTAACTTTATCAAACTCATGATAATTGTTTTGATTATCGCAATTATTGGTGCATTTATAGATGGTTACGCTATCTGCATTACTGTTATAAAGCCATGTAAGTGTAATTTTTTGTGAAGCCGTATCTACGGAAACGCTTTTTAATGTTAAGTCATTCTCTTGCGCATTTGTAACAAAATGAGAGAATAAAAAAACGAACAGCAATAACAAATAGGAGCGATACATAATTTTTTCAGGATGATTTAATTTTGCAAGAATAGAAAAAATATTTATTGTAACACTATTTTGAAGTTTTTATTTTCAAGATATGTATAAAACTCTGTTTATTATACACAGATGGATAGAAAAATTGTGATTTTTTGATAAAAAAAGTCGGGGTGAGAAGACTCGAACTTCCGACCACTTGCACCCCATGCAAGTACGCTAGCCAACTGCGCCACACCCCGATTTTAAGGCGACAAAAATATACTTTTTTGCTTATGCTTCACTCTTAAAAAATCTTGTATCTTTGTTAACTTTTTTACAAAGATATCATTTTAACGTATTTTATTAATAATCAAATTTATCTATACATGAAAAAATTTTTATCTATTTTCTTTTTTATCATTTTTATGACACATTTTCTTACATTGCATGCGAAACACATTTCCGATGCTACAAAAAATAAAGCAATTCAAACGCTTTCTCAAAATAGTAAAATTCCTAAAGAATTAATACAAAGAGGAGTAAGTCAAATAGCAATGCTGTGGAATGAGAAAGACGGCACCGAAACAGATTTTTATAATTTTTGTGTAGAAAATTTTATCAGAACTCCTGAAGAGAAAGAGCGACTTTTTTATCGTTTGGCAAATAATTTTGAAACTATTTTGGGACATAATAATCGAATTGCCATTGAACTATTGCGCCCTGTGCACGTAGCAGGATATGAGTCGCTGCCTATTGACGAACTGTTTGCGGCTTATAATGTGAATGCTCATTTTTCAGACGACATGTTTGCCAATAAAATTGCTTTTATCGTAGCATTGAATTTTCCTTATTTTACGCTGAATGAGAAAGAAGACAATGGGGAAAAATGGAGCGATCTTCATTGGGGGTACGTGCGCTTAGGCGATTACTTTTACTCTCGTGTACCGGCAGATCTGCAAAAAAACATTGCCATTGCTGCTGCTAATGCAGAAAATTATATTGCAAATTATAATATCCCAATGTGGTTAGTTACAGGTCAGGGTAATAACCACTATTGGGCATCCGGAACAAAATTGATCTCTCACTGGGGGCTTCGCGATGAGATTAAAGCCGCTTACGCCGATGCCGAAAATGGACTCATAAAACAACACATAATATACGGCATCATGAAAGCCATTATTGATCAGTCCATTCCAACTGAAATAATGGAGCAGGTAGATGGCTATACCTGGAAACCAATTTCAAACAAAGCATATTTGCAAAATATAGTTGAGATTGGAACCACTCCTGAACCTGATACAAGATACCAACACTTACTCAATCTCTTTAAAGCGGTAAGCGCTACCGATAAGTATTACACAGGAAATAGCACTTACCTTACAAGAAGATTTGAAAGCGAATTGGAAATGAAACTTGCCGACGTAGAAAAGCTTTTTATCTCCTTAGTTAGCGCACCGCAAGTAAAGCAAGTAGCGGAAATTATCTCTAAAAGATTAGGAAGAAAATTGCAACCTTTTGATATTTGGTACGATGGATTTAAAACGAGAAGCTCTATTGATCAGGAACAGTTAAATAAAGATGTTCATGCAAGATATCCTACCGTTGCTGCATTTCAAAATGATTTGCCCAATATTTTGGTAAAATTGGGCTTCACTCCTGAAAAAGCGAACGAAATTTGCAAATATATTCAAGTAGATCCATCGGTGGGTGCAGGGCATGCGTGGGGCGCAGAGATGAAAACCGATAAATCCATGTTGCGTACCCGTTTCGTAGATGGACTGGATTATAAAGGATATAATATTGGAATTCACGAATTTGGACATAATGTGGAACAAACCATTTCGTTGCACGATGTGCCTAATTATTTCTTAAGAGGTGTGCCAAACACTGCTTTTACCGAAGCATTGGCGTTTATATTCCAACAAAAAGATTTAGAACTATTAGATTATGAAAATAATGATGAACTGATAAATTATTTGAATACGCTTGATATTTTTTGGGGAACTTATGAAATTATGGGCGTTTCTTTAGTAGATATTAGAGTGTGGCAATGGATGTACCAAAATCCCAATACCAATGCAAGAGAATTAAAAGAAGCAGTAATAAGAATTGCAAAAGAGGTTTGGAATCAATATTATGCGCCTGTTTTTGGCATATCTGACCAACCCATTTTAGCCATTTATTCTCACATGATTAAAACGCCGTTGTATTTGTCGGCTTATCCCATTGGACATGTTATTGAATTTCAAATTGGCAATTATTTAGAAGGCAAAAATCTCGGAGATGAGGTTACCAGGATGTTTGCTATGGGAGGATTAACGCCCAAGCTTTGGATGGAGCGCGCCGTAGGCAATCAAATTAACACTACTGAGCTTTTAGCAAATACTCAAACAGCTATTAACAGAGTTAATGAAGCCATGAAAGCAACAAAGAAGACACGAAAAAAATAGTTTTTATGCACACAAAAATTGAAATTGCAGAAAATTGGCTTCCCCGGTATACGGGAACGGCTTTGCCCGATTTTGGTAAATATATCATTCTTACCAATTTCAAAAATTATATTACCAATTTTGCAGAAATTATGAATGCAGAAATCATGGGCATTGACAATCCCATGCAAAGCGCTACCAAAGACGGTATTACCATCATTAATTTCTCCATGGGAAGCGCCATGGCTGCCACAGTAATGGATTTGCTGACCGCCGTGAAGCCCAAAGCCGTACTTTTTCTCGGAAAAACGGGCGGTCTTAAAAATTACATCAATTTGGGCGACCTGCTACTTCCTATTGCTGCCATAAGGGGCGATGGAGCTTCTAACGACTACTTTCCGCCGGAGGTGCCTGCATTGCCTGCATTTAATCTGCAAAAAGCCATATCTTCTACTATAAGAGACTATAATAAAGACTATTGGACAGGCACGGTTTATACCACGAACCGCAGATTGTGGGAACACGATGAAAAGTTTAAAGAATATTTAAGAACCATAAGAGCTACCGCCATAGATATGGAAACAGCAACGCTCTTTTCCGTAGGATTTTATAACAGAATTCCCACAGGCGCGCTACTCATGATTTCCGACCAACCCATGCTTCCGGATGGCATCAAAACAGAAATAAGCGACAAGTTGGTTACCGAACAATTCTCTTTAGAACACCTTAAAATCGGCATTGATTCGTTGCGTCAATTAATCAATAAAGGGATGACGATAAAACACCTAAAATTCGATTATTACGAGTAATTTTGACAAAAAGTTACATCAAAGAATATTATAATTATGCTCATTTTTTAATTAAAAACCTGTTTTGTCAGGTTTTTTTAAAATTTTATTTTACTGGGAATAAATGAAATATGATTATTTGAGCCTTTTTTTTACGAAATATTAAGTTTGGCATTAAAGTTGTTATATATTTGCGGCGACATAATTAACCCAAAATAAATAGGAGGAACATTATCGGATAAATTTCTACTTTTTTTAATTTAGGAACAAAAAGAATGCTTATGAAATCGATCGTGTTATCCGACAATGAGTTAATTACTCGTTATGTTGCAGGTGATGAGGGTGCCCTCAAACAATTAATCAGCAGACATCAAAAAAAGGTTTTTTCGTACATCCTTATGTCAGTTAAAAATCGTGAATTAGCGGAGGATATTTTTCAAGACACCTTTATTAAGGTAATTAATACGCTTAAATCCGACAATTATAAGGAAGAAGGAAAGTTTTTACAATGGGTGATGCGTATTGCCAACAACCTTAAAATTGATTATTACCGGAAAGTGCAACGCATGCCTGTTTTTGAATCCAACAGCGATTTCAATATTTTTGATGTTTTAAACGGAACCGATCCTTCTGTTGAACAAAAAATTATCACAGAACAAATTTATAGCGATGTAAAAAACTTAGTGCAATATCTGCCCGAAGAACAACGTGAAGTATTAGAAATGCGCATTTATGATGACGTTAGCTTTAAAGATATTGCCGAAATCACCGGCGTAAGCATTAACACCGCATTGGGAAGAATGCGATATGCCTTGATTAATCTTAGAAAATTGATTAAAGAGAAAAATGTAATCATTTCATAATCAATAAATAGAATTTATTTTTATTGCTTTGCAATATTTCATTTTTGCAGGCGTTTTTGATATATTGAAAACGAATCATGACGCCTATGAATAAAGAATTAACGCTCTCCAAAAAAAAATCCAAGCTAAATTTGAATCAAGCTCCGAGCCGCGCACTGATTGAAACATTGATGAGTTACTCAAAATCACTTCAATTTGTGAATACTCCCATTGGAAAAATAGTGGTTGTAAACAATTAATTTTCAGAATATTAGAGCTGATTCAAAGTAAACATTTTATTGCTTTAAACAAAAAAAGGCTGCCTTAACTAAAGGCAGCCCTTGTTTTTGAGGAATATTTGATAAAATTATTCTTTTCCGCAAGCTTCTTTACCTTCTTTTTTGCAGCAACCTTCTTTTTCTCCTTTGCAGCAACCTTCTTTATCTTTGCATTTGTTTGCCATGTGTTGAAGTTTTAGATCAAGAATTTCTTTTTTAACGTCTAACTCAAGTTCTTCAAAAGCTTCCCATTTAGCTTTGTACTCAGCGCATTTAGCTTCTTTTTCAGGACACATTTCTTTCTTTTCGCCACACTCTTTTTTCTCTTCACATTTAGCTTTGCATGCATCTAAAAAAGCTTTCATTTCACTTACAAGAGTTTCACGCTCTTCTAAGGTTAGGTTTTCCCAGTTTTCCCAATTTTCAAACATCGCTGTTTGTTCAGGAGTTAATGCACAAGTTTCTTCAATAACTTCAACTGCTTGTTCAGTTTTAGTTCCTCCGCAAGAAACAAAAATTAGGCCAGCAATGGCCAATAACATCATAAGTTTTTTCATAATAAAATGGTTTAAATTAATAAATAAATGTTCTAACAATAAGCGGGGCAAAAGTATATAATAAAGTGTTTAAAGTAATGAGTTTAAGTTTTTTTAACTATTAAAGTTAAAGCATTTTCCATGTCGTTCATAATGAATGCAATACGTTAAATATTTGTGTAGCTTCAGCGCACTGTTTTACATCATGTACGCGCAAAATGGAAGTCCCTTTGTAAAGAGAAATTGTATTTAATGCAATAGTTCCGCATAATGATTCCGCAGGTGATGTTTTTAAAACGTGTTGAATCATAGATTTCCTTGAAATTCCTACTAAAATAGGAAAATTTAATATGGAGAAAGTTTCAAGATGTTTTATTAAATAATAATTCTGTTCTACTGTTTTACCAAATCCAAATCCGGGGTCAATTATAATATCTTTAACTCCTTTTAGAATAAGTTTTTCTATATTATTTCCAAAAAACGAAAGCATATTGGAAATCAGTTCTTTTGTTGAAAGAGGAGCGGAACGATTATTGTGAGTTAATATGTAGGGTACTTGATGTTTGCCAACTACATCAAACATCACCGGATCGGCGCCGCCCGAAACATCGTTAATTAGGGCTGCACCCTCTTGAATTGCCATATCTGCTACATGCGCTCGAAATGTATCCACCGAAATGTGCAACTCCGGAAAATGCGAAAGGATAAGGCGTAGATGTTTTTTAATTGCTTTAAGCTCCTGATTTTCATCTATATCAATAGCATTGGGTCGAGTAGAAACCGCACCCAAGTCTATAATGCTTGCCCCTTCTTCCACCATTTGTTCCACACGTTTTAAAACAGCAGTTTCTGAAACATAACTACCTCCATCAAAAAAGGAATCCTCGGTAATATTGAGGATTCCCATGATAATTGGAGTATTTAAAGAGATTAATTTTTGGTTTAAACAGATTGATTTCATATCAATTTAAGATTTAAAGATTTAAAAATTTAAGTGTTTAAATCTTTAAATTTTTAAATTTATTCGCGAACCCTGATATTATCCCCACAGTCCTGAATAATCATACGATACCAACGCTCGGGATATAGCGGTTGTTCCGGAAATACAACTTGCGGATTCGCGCTTTCGTTGGTAATGAATTTTCCATCTTTTTCCTTTTTAATATTACCGTCGTGATATTTTACTAACAAGTATTCGAACAGGCGGTTCCAATCATCTACAACCTCGTGGGCACGTTGGTTTGAAAAATTGGTAAGTTGTGCAATGGCTTGGTTACGATCTTTATTATACAACTCTACTATCTGAGGCGCCATTTTATTGATTTCTTCAATGCTTTTATTTTCCCATTTATCTTGTCTTTCATTAATATGCTTAATCATAGCATTATAGCGAGTATAGGCGAAGTTGCTCACTTTGGTGAAAGCCCAAAATGCAGAAGTTGTAGAATATTCTATCATAGAGCCATTTCCTACTCTGAAAGGCAGTGGAATTTCTGTAATGCAGCAGAACATAGGCACATAGCAAGTGCTTGCCGCATCATCTACGCCAAACCACAAAATACCGCCGAAAGCATCGGGATATTGGCTGCGGGTTTGCCCCACGAAAGAGAAGCCGGTTTGGTGGGTAGCCGTAGCGCGTTCGTGTATATATTCTTGGCCATCAATTTCCCAACGCATGGGACGCCATCTGTAAGGGCACTCGAATGGACCTGCGCCCAAATCTTTCGTCATATCCATGGAGGTTCCTTCATAATGGTCGCGCATTAAAATCATCACTTTACGCACATCTACTTTTTCTACCGGTTTAATCCACAAGGGCATACGATTTTTCAAATCTTCGCCACGTGCGTATTTTTCATAAGGAGCCATCAACTCTTGGTTTAGGCGGTAGAAGCCGGCCCATACGCGAGCTTCGCAAAAGCGTGCTGCGCCGAAATCAACCGGAGCATAAATATCGCTGAAACTAAATTCTGCATCAGGTGCATCTTTTGGATATAAGCCTTTTAATCTGGCAAATGAAATTACATCCCAAGAATAAATAGTGGTTACTTCGGGATTGTACAATAAGGTATTGAATTGTTTGTGAGTGTTGGTAATAGAAGTTCTGCCGTTTGCCAATGGAAATGTGGTAATACGCGCTTGATTGGCATGTCCGCTCACATAACCATCGGGAATAAGGCGTGCTACCCATACGGCGCCTTTTGTCCAACCTTTTACCGGCTTGCCTTTCGCATCAAGCATTGGCTCGCCTTTACCGATTAATTCCATAATCCAGGCTTCGTTTTTATCAATAATAGAAAACGATTCGCCTGAGCTGGCGTAACCATGATTGTCTAACAAGTCAGCGATACATTTGATGGCTTCGCGCGCACTTTTTACACGTTGTAAGGTGATGTAAATCAGAGAACCATAGTCCATAATTCCGTTTGGAGTTTCCAACTCTTTGAGTCCGCCGTAAGTAGTTTCGGCAATACACACTTGCCACTCATTCATGTTACCTACTACATTATAAGTTTGTGCAACTTGTGGAATTTGTCCCAATTTTATACCGGAATCCCATTCAATTACATCCAGCATAGCGCCCGGAGGATAGGTAGCGGCGGGCCAATGGTACAACTCGCCATACAACGTATGAGCATCTGCCGAATAAGAAACCATTAGAGAACCATCTTTGCTGGCGCCTTTGGTAACAATGAAGTTGGTACATGCAAAAGTCTGCATGAAGTTTGCGGTTACAAATAAAATTACCACGGAAAGAATTAATTTTTTCATAAAATGTAAATGTTATATTGATTGATAATTAGGTTTCATTGAGAGGCAAAGATAGAAAAATTTAAATATTCGTGTACTTTTGCTTTGCCTAAAAAACAAACGATGCGCATCAAAAAAATATTATTCTCAAGGATAAAAAAATATAAATCAAGGCTTTGTGTTATTATTTTATGCAACTTGTTCGCGGTGCTTTTTTCTATCTTGTATCTATTTTTATTAGAACCGTTTGTTAAATTACTTTTCGTTGGAAATTTGGATGGTTTGAGTCCACTGAGTACATTTTTTGTATCTTTTTTATCTAAAATAATTGATATACAATCACTAATGACTTCTATGTCGGCAATGGTAGTTGTGGTTATTCTCTTTCTTATTTTAAAAAATTTGTTTGCTATCCTTTCTTCGTGGTTAATGGCGACGATAAAAAGCAGGTTTATTCAAAACATTAGAAATGAGATCTATGAAAAAATCACGATTTTGCCGCTTTCTTACTTTTCGCAAAGGAAGCGCGGCGATGTGGTTTCGCGCGCCGTAAACGATGTACAAGAATTGGAGAATACGTTGTTGCGCTCTTTACAACAATTTCTTACTGATCCCATTGCTGTTCTAATTTACTTAATCGTACTTTTTTTAATTGATTATAAGTTAACGATTTTCACTTTGCTATTACTTCCGTTTGCCGGTTTTTTTATTTCATTAGCATCCAGAAAATTAAAGAAAAAAGCGGTCACTTCTAAAGAAGGATTAGGAAGATTATTTTCACATCTTGACGAATCTTTATCCGGATTAAGAATTGTAAAGGGATTTAATGCACAGCAACATGCAGCAAATGTTTTTGACAAGGAGAATAAAAAATACGCCAAATTATACAAACATATTTTATGGAATATTGATTTGGCATCTCCGTTGAGTGAATTTTTGGGCGTAATGGTGGTCATGATCATCTTAGTTTTCGGTGGTTGGCAGGTAGTAAACGGTTCAGGCGAATTGTCGGCGCCGCTATTCATTGTATATATCGCGCTCATTACGCAAATTATTAACCCTGCAAAAAGTTTAGCTGCCGCTTTTGCCAACTACAGAAGAGGAAGCGCTGTTTTGGAAAGAATAGAAGAAGTTTTGCATGCCGATGAAAAAATTGTGCAATCGGCAAATGCCGTTTCTGTAAATAACTTCAATCACCAAATTGAATATAAAAACGTTACATTTTCGTATAATGATGAAGTAAAAGTTATTGATAACATGTCATTTGTCATTAAAAAAGGAGAAACGTGCGCTATTGTAGGCGCTTCCGGCTCAGGAAAAAGCACGTTAATTGATTTGATGCCCAGATTTTACGACATTACTTCCGGCGAAATCCTCATTGACGGCATCAATATTAAAGAATATGTGATTGATGATTTGCGCGGTTTATTTGCATTGGTTACGCAAGATATTGTTTTGTTTAATGATACCATATATAACAACATAACCTACGGCTTGCAAAATGTGCCTTTTGAAAAAGTGAGAGAAGCGGCAAAAGCGGCACACGCTTTGGAGTTTATCGAAGCGCTTCCACAACAATTTTATACCGTTTTAAGTGATAGAGGGTTATCGCTCTCCGGCGGACAACGGCAACGGTTGAGCATTGCACGCGCCATTTTGCGAAATGCGCCGATTCTTATTTTAGATGAAGCCACCAGTGCATTGGACGTGGAATCGGGGAAAAAGGTGCATGAAGCGATTGATGAGCTTATGAATGGACGAACGGTAATTATTATTACGCACCGGTTATCGACTATAGAAAATGCGGATCAAATTATTAGTCTTTAAGTCTCTCGCAAAGGCGCAAAGATGCGAAGGTTAAACTTGAAATTTTAAATCTTTAAATTGCCAAAATATATATATGTTTTTAGAAACCAAAGCCAATCGCTCGAATAAAAAAGGATGGATAGAAGTAATTTGCGGCTCCATGTTTTCCGGAAAAACGGAAGAACTGATACGCCGTATTAAGCGTGCGCAGTTTGCGAAACAGAAAATTGAGCTTTTTAAACCGGCGATAGATACGCGCTATGCCGAAACGGAAGTGGTGTCGCACGATGCTTCCGCCATGCCTTCTACGCCGGTGCACAATGCCGCCGAAATTTTACTCTATGTTTCAATGGACACCGTTGAAGTGGTTGGAATTGACGAAATACAATTTTTTGACGAAGGTATCGTTGAAGTGTGTAATCAATTGGCAAACGCAGGGATCAGAGTAATGGTAGCCGGCTTGGATATGGATTATCTGGGTAACCCTTTTGGACCGATGCCCAAACTAATGGCAATTGCGGAATATGTTTCAAAGGTTCATGCAATATGCACCCGTTGCGGCGACTTGGCGCATTATTCACATCGAATTGTTGCCGGCGATAAGCAAGTGTTACTTGGAGAGAAGGACGCGTATGAGCCGCTTTGCCGAAGTTGCTTTCAATCAATTGTGAGTTTAAAAGATTTAAGAATTTAATAATTTAAAACCCATGAACCTTAAATCTTTAAATAGTTAACTCTTTAAACACTTAAATCTTTAAATACTTAAATTTTAAAACCATGAACATCCTCGATTATCTTTCAGAAAATGTTACGAACATCATTGATATTATTTTAGTTATAATTATTATCATTTTGTTATTCAGATGGTTGCGCGGAACTTCTGCCACCCGAATTATTGTTGGACTGGTTTTGGTGTATATAGGATGGAAGGTGGTTTCAATTTTTCATCTCACCATACTTTCTGAAATTTTAGGACAAATTATTCAGGTGGGTGTGATATTGTTGGTCATTATTTTCCAGCCGGAAATACGTAAGTTCCTTTATATAATGGGAAATAGAAAATTCTTTAAATGGTTTACCAGAAATAATAAAGAAGTGTACTTCGAAGACGATGTTGATGCCATAGTACGAGCTTGCCAACGGATGTCTGCTTATCGAACCGGCGCATTAATTATCATTGCAAAGAGGAATCCTCTGAATGAAATTATTACTACCGGTGAACCAATTGATGCGCTTGTATCACGAAAGCTTTTAGAGAATATTTTTTTCAAAAACAGCCCATTACACGATGGTGCGGTGGTTATCAATAAACATCGTATTGTGGCTGCAAGCTGTATTTTACCGGTCTCTAAATCGGATGTTTTGCCTACTGATATAGGCTTGCGCCATCGCTCAGCAGTGGGAATTACTGCGGAGACCGATGCCACTGCCGTAATCGTTTCGGAGCAAACTGGACAAATTTCCGTTTCTATCCATGGAAATTTGCATCGGAATATTTCGCCTACAGTGCTGAAACAGGTGCTGTTGGGGAAAATTGAATTGTAAATGCAATATATTTTTTCTGAACACAGATGACACGGATGACGCTGATTTACACAGATAATACATAAATAAATCTGTGAGAATCCGTGTCATCCGCGTCATCTGTGTTCTTTTAAGACTTTCGCCTGTTGCCACAACATCTCCATCTCATCTAACGTCATCTCCGACAACGGCTTCCCTTGCTCTTTTGCCTGTTGTTCTACAAAATTAAAACGTTCAATAAATTTTCGATTGGTCTTTTCTAATGCATCTTCGGGGTTAATATCCACGAAACGGGCGTAATTAATTAAGGCAAACAAAATATCTCCAAATTCATCTTCCATTTTTTCAGAGTTTTGATTTTTTTCTTGGTTGAATTCAGTCAACTCTTCCTGCACTTTTTCCCACACTTGTTCCGTGTTTTCCCAGTCGAATCCTACGCCGCGCGCTTTTTCCTGAATGCGATACGCTTTTACCATGGCAGGCAATGAGTTAGGAACACCACCCAGCACCGATTTGCTACCTTCTTTTAATTTGATTTTTTCCCAATTCTCTTTCACTTCATCTACCGAATTTACGTGAACTTCGCCAAAAATGTGCGGATGACGGCGAATTAGTTTCTCGCAAATGCCATCAATCACGGTTTCGATATTAAAAAGATTTTGTTCTTCCCCGATTTTAGCGTAAAAAACGATGTGCAGTAACAAATCGCCCAGTTCTTTACCAATATCTGCATACTTTTTATCAATAATGGCATCCGATAACTCATAAGTTTCTTCGATAGTTAAATATCGGAGAGAATCAAAAGTTTGTTTGCTATCCCAGGGACATTTGGCGCGCAGTTCGTCCATAATGTTGAGTAGATTTTGAAAAGATTGGAGGCGTTTGTCCATATAATTGTTTTGGGCGGCAAAAATAGATTTAAAGTTTTAAGGCTTCAAGCTCTCATAGATCTTTTCATGCACCAACAATCGAATTTTGCTTTTAGAGAGCAAGTTCGGCTCTACATTCGGATGTACGCGATTGGATAAAAAGATGTAAACTAAATCTTCTTTGGGGTCACACCAAAATACGGTTCCTGTAAATCCTTGATGTCCAAAAGTATTAGCATTTGCTTTTTCCGGCAAAATATCCGAAGGTTTTTCGGCGGAGGGAGTGTAAAATCCTAAGGCACGGCGTCTTACTCCATTACAAGAATATGGAGACGTAAATAATTGCACCGTTTTTTCACTGAGATAACGTTTCCCGTTGTAGGTACCTTTGTTCATTAACATTTCTAAAATAACAGCCAAGTCATGTGCGGTTGAAAACAAACCGGCGTTGCCTGCAAACCCGCCAAACAAGGCGGAAGCCTGATCGTGAACATAGCCATGCACCAATTGTTGTCGAAATAAAGTGTCATTTTCTGTTGGAGCAATTCTCTTTAAATCAACGCCTTTTAATGCCGGACTAAAAAAAGTATTTTCTAATCCTAAAGGTTCATAAAATTCTGAAAAAATATATTTTTCACAAGATTCCTGGACAATATTTTCTATCATATCCCTTAGTAGCAACAATCCTAAATCGCTGTATAAATACCTTTTAGGCCTTAATGTACTTTCAGAAAGTATTCTTCTAACCGTATCTTGATATTGGTGATTTAAAAACAGATTATGCGCCACAGGAATGTTAAAAATCTCGGTTTCATAAGTATTCAAATAATTTGCGTTTGTTGAATCGGGGGGTAAGCTTCTATGAAAAGGAATAAAAGCGCGCAAACCTGAAGTATGGGTCAGCAATTCTTCAATACGCAGACCGCTTTTGTCGCTTCCAATTAACCATGGTACAAATTTTCCAATTGTATCTTTTAAAGAAAACTTCTTTTCGTCATATAACTTCATCAATGCCAGCGTTGTAGCAAGCGGCTTAGTAATAGATGCCACATCATATATGGTATGCGCCGTTACATGATTTTTATCTTGATAATTAATTGTTCCGTAGTTCTTTGCAAAAATCGGTTTCCCTTTTTTAAGCACTAAAACCTGACATCCCGGAAACACTTTTTCTTTTATCCCATCTTCAATAATCTGGTCTATCTCTTTACGATATTTTTCAGATAAAAAGGACACCTCCTCCTGACCTGCTTTCTGCTTTCTGCTTTCTGCCTTCTCCCCTGTAAACGCATTCGTTTGCGATGTATAATCCAAAACCGAAACCGGCAACAAACCCTCAAAAGGCACTTCACCAAAAACACCTTGCAGCGCCGCACGCGTACTGTTTTCCGTGCGCTGATACCCTACAATTACTGCATCGAATCTGTTCAACGACTTGAACTTAGCCAGCGCGTACGGATTTCCGAACAGCGACAAAATCACTTTTTTTGATTTTCCCAATTCATTTAAAAAAGCGACTGATTCTTGCGTAATGCCGTAATTTCTGCCCGGCGACTGATTTGTACTGAGGTAAGCTACAATAACTTGATCATATTTTGAGAATCTTGCCAATGCTGCCGGAATCTCTTCCTTTTTTATATTTTTTGAAATTTTAATAAACGGCAAGTCAAATTCTTGGCTTACTCTTTTTGCGAAAGCTTCGTTTTCAGGATCTCCGATAAATAAAAAACATGTTTTCTCTTTTCCCTGCAACGGTATAATTTTCTTTTCATTTTTTACTAATGTCAATGCCTTTGTTTCTAATTCTTTAATTAAGTCCTTAACTTTTTCATTATTTAACTCTTTCACAACATTAGCAGCGCTTAAAGGTTGAAAAGTGGTTAGCCCCCATTTTTCTTTCATTTGCAACACTCTTAAACATTTTTCATTAATACTTTCTTCCGAAATTTCGCCATTTTCTACGGCTTTTTTTATTGCGGGAATAATAACACTCAGTTCGTTAGGCAAAAGTAACACATCAATACCGGCTTGCAAACATTTGATTTCGGCAACAGCGCCTTTGGGATAGGTTTTTCGCAATCCGTCCATTTCCATGCCGTCGGTGATGATGATGCCGTTGAAGCCCATTTCATTTCGCAGCAAGTCGGTAACAATTTTATAGGAAGTGGTGGAAATGGAGCCCGGAGTGTTGTCTAATGCGGGAATGTTTAAATGCGCCACCATAATCATTTCACAGCCGTTTTCAATCATTTTTTGAAAAGGATAAAGCTCTGTATCCCAAAGTTGTTGCTTCGTTTTTTTTATTACCGGTAAACCGTAATGCGAATCAACTTCCGTATCACCGTGTCCCGGAAAATGCTTGGCACAAGCAATTACGCCGTTATCGTGCATGCCGCGCATGTATTGCAGCGATTTTTCTGTTACCCACTCACGGTTTTCGCCAAACGAACGACTATTTATAACAGGATTTTTAGCATTATTATTGACATCTACACAAGGGGCAAAATTGATGTGAATGCCCAATAACTTGCATTGGTTTGCCACTTCGCGTCCCATTTCGTAAATCAAATGATTGTGCTCAGCAGGTATTGCCCCTAAGGTCATTTGCCTTGGAAAAGCGGGCACACTGTCTAAGCGCATGGCAACGCCCCACTCCGCATCTATAGAGACTAACAGCGGAATTTTACTCACAGTTTGAATTTTGTTCGTGAGGTTAATTTCGCGCACCGGACCGCCTTGAAAGAAACAGACACCTCCGGGTTGATACTTTTCTATTTCTCTAATTTTTTGAGCATTATATTGCGCATCTTTATTAGAATGAATACGAATGAAGATGAGTTGGGCGATTTTTTCCTCTAATGTCATTTTTTGGAGTTGCTGGGCTGCCCAGCTTTCTTCTGCAAGAGGAATTTGTTGGCATTCTACTTTTTGTATGAAAGTAAATATGAAAATGATTGAAAAGAGTGCTATTTTTTTGCACGCGGATGACGCAGATTTCATAGATGAACACAGATTTTATTGGTTTAAAACGACAAGTATGAATTTTTATTTAAAATCTGTGAGAATTGTTTTGAGACTTTGCATAAAACCAGTGATTCAATGTTAAATGCTGAATATCAGTTAATCATGGCGAAGAGCGCTGAAAGCGCGATATATATTAGCCCAAGGCAACGCCTTGGGTGGAAGCGCACAGGATGAGTTTAGCCCTGAAAGGGCGACATATTTATTTCCATAAATACTTCTCATCGAAATCAATACGGTATTCGCACAAAAACTTTAAATATTCTTCTCTGAATAACAACTTTTTATGATGTTCTTTTTGACGTTCAATATAGTTTTTCACAACTTCAACTTTCGATTGACTTACCGAATAACCGGAATAACCTCCTTGCCATGCAAAATTTTTATAATGAACACCTTTCGTTTTTATCCAACGACTACTATTTTTCTTGATTTCTTCTAGAAATTTTGACAAAGAAATATTCTTCGACATATTTTACATGAAATATTAGATGAACGTACAATTTTGATAATGAATGAGACATAACTTTATTTTTATTTTAATTCCACTGCAAAAATATTTTATTGTTTATATGCTGCCCCTATCGGGGCGCATTTTTTTTCTGTGTGCATTTCCACCCAAGGCGTTGCCTTGGGCTAAGATACATCGCGCTTTCAGCGCTCTTCGCCAATTCAAAAACAGTTTAATTTTCAGAAGTTTCTTTCATCTCCCCATCAACCCCAACAACCACCTTATACAAAGGAATTTCCCGAGTTGTTTTCTCCAAAGCCGCATTTACCAATCGAAGTAGCCCTGTGCAGCAAGGCACTTCCATAATTACCGCCGTAAGCGATCTAATTTGAGCTTCATCAATCAATTGGCGCAATTTTTCAACATAAATTTCTTGACTGCTGTCTAATTTTGGACAAGCAATCACCAATCTTTTTCCTTCTTTTAAAGATTGAAAATTGGGCAACATAAATGCCGTACAATCTGCTGCTAAAAGCAAATCGGCATTTTTAAACTGCGGATTTTGTGGATTGATAAGATGCAGTTGTAGAGGAAATTGCGGACGATCTTGAGCCGTATTTTCTATACAACAAGCTGTTTTCGGTGCTACCGCTTTTTCCTGCTTGGGCGCTTCCACTTCTTTCTCAATAAAAGAGATAGCATCCGCCGGACATTTTCCGATGCAACGACCTAAACCATCACAATGATGTTCGTTCATCAAAACTGCTTTGCCATTAATCATTTGGATGGCGCCTTGATGACAAGTTGCTGCGCATTGTCCGCAGCCGGTACATTTTTCGGGGTTTATTTTGATGACTGTTTTTTTCATTTTATTGTTATTTAGTAATTTGCTTGCTGTAAGTTGCAGCAATTTTTATGCCAAAAAATAACATATCTCACCATCCTGTATGGCGGCGAACCTATTTTTTCCTATTTTCGCAGCCATTATTAACCAACAGTGGCTTATTGTATAATAAGCTGAATATCAATAAATAATCATTCTAAAATATAAAATTTTAAAACAATAAAAAACAACTCAGCAAAGGCGTGCTTATGAACGTCTAAAATCTTAAAAAAAGAACTTTAGCTTTTGTTCTCGTATTTCTGAAGTCTGGAAAATTTCAACATGCAATAGAGAATAAGACAACAAAAAGTTTTCGCCGGAAGGCGTAAATTGTTGAAACTTATTTTGATTGCATGTGGTGTTCCAGAGCCAAGAAATAGAAAATAAGGAATAAAAGATACAATTTGCGTCTTTTTAATTTTTAAAGAAGCGGAAGCTAAAGTAAAATAATAGATTCGTTGACTATAAATTAGATATTATGAACATACAAGAGCTTAGAGAACAAGAATTGTACCTTCTTACTATTGAAGAGAAAAATAAAACAACGATAATAAATGCTGCCGATATTCTTTATATAGAATGTAACGGCTATTTAACTACAGTATATTTAATTAACAACGAAAAAGTTACATCTTCTTTTTTACTGAAACAATATGAAAAACTTTTGCACGACAAAGGTTTTATGCGAGTAAATTACCAAACTTTAGTAAATGGCAGGCACATTAAAAAAGCTATTTTTAGCAAGGAGCAATGTGTAATTTTTGTTCAAACCATACCTGTTCAAGTATCTCGCAGGCGGGCAAAAGAGGTAAAAATGTGGTTACGTAAATAACCACTTATTAGATGAAAGCAACCACTTGCTGCCAATAAGATACCACTTATTAGATAAGAGTAACCACCCAAAAAAACGCGCTCTTTTTGTATTATTTTTGTTACCTAAAAAAGAACGAACACTGCAAAGTGTTAGGTAAACCAAAAAGAGTAATTTTGCACCATTGTTTTGTTTTTGGGCAAAGGTGTAAAACACGGCACGAAAGAATACCCAATGAAAATAAAGAGAGTGTAGCCGTGAACAAACGCGAACAGAAACAAGGTTTTGACTGCCGAGCCGCGGGCTTCCCCAAAAGCAAGGGCAGTTTCCTTCCAAAAACCGAAAGGCGAGAGGATGGCAGCAACAAACAAAATTAATGTTTCATTTAAAAAATTAAAACAATGAAAAATCTAAAATTAAACAAATTAGCCGTAAATAGGCTAAATGAAAAAGAAATGCGTGGTTTAATAGGCGGCAAACCACATTTGGAATATAATGTAGTGTGTAATAAAGATTCAGTATGCTGTGATGCAATGTGTTCATGTCCTATAACACTCCCTTTTAATATCGTTTCCGGTGTTGGAGTAACTAGTGCAGCTTCAGGACAAAATGCGCTAGCATAAAATAAAAGAGTTTATTGAAATTAGTATATTACATTGATTTGCATTTTTTAGGATACTTATCATCACAAATATTAAAAAAATACATGAAAAAAAACATCAATTCTTTTTCAATTTCATGCCTATTTGTCTTTTTGCTCTTTGCTCTTTGCAAACTCAATGGACATGCACAATTCATACAAAATGTCAATAGTGAAGAAGCTACAACTATCCCTTTCAATTTGAAAAATAATAAAATTTCTCATCAAATTCAACTATTTGATGAGAAATTTGATGTTTTCCTTGATAATGGCGCCCCAAAAACAAAGTTTCCTACTACAATAATAGAGAAATTTTTTACCTCATTGCCCGATTCATTAATATGCCAAATTTTTCCTAAACTACCTAATACAAAAGATTATGAAAAAAGAGTTATTCTAAGCATCGGCAATTATGATTTAATTTTAGATACTATTAGAGTTGAACAGTATGACATTCTTTTCACGCTTGGCGCTGAACTGTTTGAACGTCGAATTGTGAATTTAGATTTTGTGAATGAAACACTTACATTGTCTAATGCCTTGCCAAAAGATATAGATGCCTATATTGCCATTGATATGAGTTCTCAAAAGCATGAAAATCGATTTGGTTTAATACAGCACTATTTTCTGATTCATATACCTGATTTTAAAAACTTTCTTAATCTAAATGTTCCTTTGGTTTTTTTTGTTGATCTTGGTGCAAGAGGATCTTTTGTAGCTGATAAAACAATAAAAAAAGTTGATTATAAAAAGGTTATTAACGATCCAACACTCCTATCATCTTTATTTTCAAGTGAAATAATGTTTAATAGACCGAATCTGCGAATGTCATATTCAGTTGGTGGTGCAGTTAGTGAATTACCTCAAGAGGAAGCATTTGTCGACTTTGACGGTTGGATAGGAATTGATATTTTGAAAAGATTTCACCATGTTATTTTTGATTATCAAGGCAAGAAGTTGTATGTAAAAACGAGAAAATGAAAAAAAATATAAATTCTTTTTCAACTTCATATCTATTTGTCTTTATATTCTTTGCTCTTTGCAAATGCAATGTTCATGCACAATTCATACAAAATGCACAACTCATACAACATGTCAATATTGAAGAAGCTACAACTATCCCTTTCAATTTGAAAAATAATAAAATTTATCATCAAATTCAACTATTTGATGATAAATTTGATGTTTTTCTTGATAATGGCGCTCCAAAAACAATGTTTTCTACTACAACAATAGAGAAATTTTTTACCTCACTGCCAGATTCGTTAATATGCCAAATTTTTCCTAAATTACCTGAACTAAAAGATTATGAAAAAAGAGTTATTCTTAATATCGGCAATTATGATTTAATTCTGGATACCATTAGGGTTGATTATACGGATAGAATGTTTACGCTTGGTGCGGAGCTGTTTGAACGTAGAATTGTGAATTTAGATTTTGTTAATGAAACAGTTACATTATCTAATTATTTGCCTGAAGATATTGATACCTATATTGCCATTGATATGAGTTCTCAAAAGCATGAAAATCGGTATGGTGTAATAATGCACTATTTTCTGATTCATATCCCTGATTTTAAAAATTTTCTCAATCTAAATATTCCTTTGGTTTTTTTTTGTTGATCTTGGTGCGATGTCATCTTCTCTACCTGATAAAACAATAAAAAAAGTCGATTATAAAAAGGTTATTAACAATCCAACACTACTATCATCTTTATTTTCAAGTGAACAAATGTTTAATAGACCGAATATGCGACTAATATATTCAGATCGTAGTGAAATTCCTCAAGAGGAAAAATTTGCCTACTTTGACGGTGTGATAGGAATTGATATTTTGAAAAGATTTCACAATGTTATTTTCGACTATCAAGGAAAGAAGTTTTATGTAAAAATAAAAAAATAAAAAATGAAACGCTTTTTAAATAAAACAGATATTTCTTATCAGTTGTCAAACCTGAGGCAAATAGTTTTTGAAGTAACCGATGCCTGCAATTTAAAATGTAAATATTGCGGTTACGGGGAGTTTTATTCAGATTATGATAAACGGGAAAACAAAAATTTGTCCATAGAAGATGCTATCGCTTTATTAGACTACTTAACTCAATTTTGGCAATCGGAACAAAATGTTTCTTTCAACAAAAATGTTTACATTACTTTCTACGGTGGCGAGCCGTTGTTAAATATGAATTTTATTAAACAAGTTATCAAATATTTAGAAGAGAATCCGTGTTCTGTTCGCCATTTTGTTTATTCTATGACAACCAACGCTGTTTTATTAGACCGCTATATGGATTATTTGGTGGAGAAAAATTTTACCTTATTGATAAGTTTAGATGGGAATGCCCAAAATACAGCCTATCGTGTGGACGCATTGGGCAATCCCTCTTTTGAAAAAATTGTTCGTAATGTGGAGTTTTTACGTGATGCTTATCCTGATTATTTTAATAAAGAAGTGAATTTCAATGCTGTTTTGCATAATAAAAATTCTGTAGAATCCATACATCGTTTTTTTCAAGACAGATACCAAAAAACAGCATCTATCGCGGAGTTAAGTTATATGGGAATTCGACCTGATAAACAAAAGGAATTTATGCAAACTTATCGCAATGCAGATGAAAGTTTACGGCAATCGGAGCATTACGAAGAGATAGAGAAAGAACGATTCATACGATCTCCCAATTATCAAACGGTTTGCAAGTTTTTGCACCAATACAGCGGATTTGTTTATCGCAATTATAATAAATTACTTTTCGAGAAGCACCAAAAATCGAATTGGATTACCGGAACATGCAAACCTTTTAATAAGAAAATGTTTGTTACCGTAAATGGTAAAATTTTGCCTTGTGAGCGCATAGGACATCAGTTTGCTTTGGGAAGAGTTGATAAAAACGGTGTTCATCTTGATTTTGAAGAAATTGTGCAAAGATATAGTCACTATTTTGCTAAATTGGAAAATCAATGTAAAACATGTTATAGAACAGAAGCTTGTATTCAGTGTATTTTTAATTTGCACGATTTAGAAAAAGATCCGGTATGTAACGGTTTTATGAACAAAAACGATTTTGAGCAATACCACGAACAGATGCTATCGTTTTTAAGAAACCATCCCGAAGATTACTATCGCATGATGGAAGAAGTTATTATAGTATAAAATAGTAAAAAAATGGAAACAGTAAAATATTGGCTCGGTATCTTATCACATGTTTATTATGTTCAAAAACAAGGTAAAGCATTATTATACAATACCCAAAACGGAGAAAATATCCATACGGAAAATCATCAAGTAATTGATTTACTTGAGCAAATGCACGAAAGAAAAAATTTGGGTGTAACTGAAATAGATAATAAAACTTACAATCATCCGGATATTAAGATTTTTATTAAAGAGAGTGTGTCAAAAAATATCTGCTTATTTAACAAAATGATTGAGGGAGAACCCAAACCTATTCAACTCATGCCCATACTGAATTTGCAAAGAGATGTTGAAAGGTTACAAAAAGAGGAAGGACGGTCGTTAGGAGAAGATGTTTTGCACTATTTGTCTGACATTACTATATACATTAATCATTCATGTGAACTTGAATGTGCGCCATGCAGAAATTATTTTATGCAGTTTTTTCATTGTTCGCAATCATTCAATGCGGAAAATGTTGATTTCAACTTGTTAATGAGTTTTTTAAAACAATTAACATTTACCATTATTAGAAGACTATCTATTACAGGGGGAAATATTTTTTTATACCCTCATTTTACAGAATTGATTACCTTTCTTCAAAAAGAAAAAATAAAACCAATGTTTGGTATTCATTCCGGAAATATTGATCCTGGCAAAATGATATTATTAGATGATTTTCCTGTAGAAATTTTTGTTTCTTTTCCTTTGGAAGATGCTTTTGTACATAATATTGTTTCCCAACTAAAGCGGAAGGAATATACAAAAATCATTTTCTGCATTACATCTGAAGAAATGTATCAACAAGCCGAATCATTAATTTCGGAATATGTGATTGAAAATTATGAGTACAAGGCATTTTACAATGGGGATAACGAACTGTTTTTCAAAAACAATGTCTATTTTTCAAAAGACGACCTTTTTTGTGATACTATCTCTCAACGTATGATTTTTGCGCATCAAAAATTAAATACTAACTTTTTCGGAAAAATATATTTATTTCCAAATGGAGATATAAAGGCACACCCTTCCAAGGAAAGTTTAGGCAATAGTAAACGAGAGCCACTTGTAAAAATACTTGAGAAAGAAATGAGAACGAATACAGCATGGCGGGCTATTAGAGACCAAACGCCTTGCTCTGAATGCCTTTATCAATTTCTTTGTCCATCACTTTCAGAGTACGAATGGGCGTTGAATAAGAGTAATTTGTGTAACATCAATTTCTAACAATGGCCAATAAATTTCCTTTTTAGAAACAACACGATGCCATGGATTGCAGAGCAACCTGCTTGGCAATGGTAGCCAAACACTATGGCAAAATATTCTTAGACTTCCTAACAAAAAAACATTGGTCTAAAATCTATTTTACCTCCATTTTTTCAGTAACATCATTATATTCTAACGTTACTTTCTTGGTATCATCAATGCGATTGAGGAGAATCTCTTCGGCGAGCACGTCTTCTACATGTTTTTGAATGGCACGCTTCAACGGTCGGGCCCCATAGTTGCTGTCCCAACCGGCTTCGGCTAAGAAATCTTTCGCTTTGTCGGTTATGCTTACTTCTAAGCCTAAATTTGCTACACGTTTTAAAACTTTCTTCAACTCTATTTCAATGATTTTTACTATTTCAGACTTATCCAAGCTGTTGAAATATACAATATCATCAATACGGTTTAAAAATTCGGGGGCAAAGTTCTTTTTGAGTGCATTTTCAAGCACGCTATGCTCCATCTTGCCTTTATTGGCTTGTATTGCCGAAGTGCTGAAACCCACACCCGTACCGAAGTCTTTCAGCTCGCGTGAACCAATATTGGAAGTCATAATGATAATCGTATTTTTAAAATCCACTTTCCTACCGATGCCATCGGTAAGTTGTCCATCATCAAATACTTGTAATAAAACGTTATAGACATCGTGGTGCGCTTTTTCTATTTCGTCTAACAGCACGATAGAATAAGGTTTGCGGCGCACTTTTTCTGTAAGCTGTCCGCCTTCCTCGTAACCCACGTATCCGGGAGGCGCTCCAATTAAACGCGATACGGTATGTTTTTCCATATATTCGCTCATATCAATGCGAATCATGGACTCTTGCGAGTCGAATAAATATTCGGCTAATACTTTAGCTAAGTACGTTTTTCCTACGCCGGTGGGTCCCAAAAACACAAACGTGCCGATGGGTTTGCCCGGATCTTTCAAACCCACTCTGTTTCTGCGGATGGCTTTCGCGATTTTCATAATCGCTTCATCCTGTCCAATTACCTTTCCTTCTAACTCTTGCGACATGAGCATCAATTTTTCGCCTTCATTTTTAGCGATGCGCTTCACGGGCACGCCGGTCATCATGGCAATCACTTCTGCCACATCCTCATCGGTAACCTCCGGACGTTGCACATCCGATTGACTTTCCCACTCTTTTTTGTGGTGCGCTAATGACTCTTCAGCTTCTTTCGTTGCATCGCGATAATCGGCTGCCAGCTGAAAGTGTTGATTTGCCACTGCATCGTTTTTCAATTTTTGCAAATCTTCAATCTGTTTTTCGAGATCTAAAATCTCTTGCGGCACGTGAATGTTGGTGATGTGCACGCGTGAACCAACCTCATCCAATGCATCAATAGCTTTATCAGGCAAACATCTGTCTGTTATATAGCGTGTTGAAAGTGCCACACACGCTTGCAAGGCTTCATCCGAATAACGCACCAAGTGATGATCTTCGTAACGGTCTTTAATATTATGCAGAATTTCTAATGTTTCTTCCGCAGTGGTGGGTTCCATCATAATTTTTTGGAAACGACGTTCCAATGCACCATCTTTTTCAATATATTGACGGTATTCGTCCAAAGTTGTAGCGCCAATACATTGAATATCGCCGCTGGCAAGTGCGGGCTTAAACATGTTGGAGGCGTCGAGGCTGCCTGCTGCGCCGCCTGCACCCACCATAGTGTGCAACTCATCAATGAAAAGAACTACATCGCGATTTTTTTCCAATTCTGACAAAATTCCCTTCATGCGCTCTTCAAACTGTCCGCGATATTTGGTGCCGGCAACTAAAGACGCCATATCCAAGCTAATGATGCGTTTATGGAGCAGCGTGCGGGAGACCTTGCCTTGCGAAATACGCATGGCAAGTCCTTCGGCAATTGCCGATTTGCCCACGCCCGGCTCGCCAATAAGTACGGGATTGTTTTTCTTTCTCCGGCTCAGAATTTGGGCAATGCGCTCCAGCTCTTTCTCGCGACCTACAATAGGATCCAATTTCCCTTCAGCGGCAAGTTTAGTCAAATCTTTGCCGAAGCTATCCAACATGGGCGTTGCGCTACGTGATTGTCCTTTTTGCGATTTTTTGCTGCGTCTGCGATCTTCTTCATCATCCTCGTCGTCCTCATCCTCGTCGGCTCCTGCCATGGAGGCGCCGAAGCCCAAAGGAGCTTCTTCTTTTTTTATTTCGGCAAGCACGTTATCGTAGGTCATGCCTGTTTTGCGCAACAACGATTTGATGGCGTTATTCGAATCGGTTCTGCCATCTTTCAAAATAGCTAACACAAAGTGAATCATTTCGATATATTCACTTCTACACTCTTTTGAAACCAAATAGGCTAAACGGAACAAATTCTCTGTAAGCACATTAAATTTTATCGTATCAACATCTGCCTCGTTTTTATATTCATTATTTTGTAATATTTCTTGAATTTGTGCGCACAATTGCGACGTATCAATTTTATATAAATCGCAAATTTGTTGCACAGTATTAAAGGAATTTGCTTTAAAAATGGCAAGCGCTACATGCTCTACTCCCACAGAGCTATAGCCATATTGCACCGTTATTCTTTTTGCCTCTTCCAAGGCGCTTTTCATTTCTTCGGAAAACTTAAAATTCATCTTCTATGTCAATTTAATAACCTTGTTATTAACAATAATAGTGCCAAAATATTGTGTTGGAAGCGGTAGGCGGTATGAGGTTTGCGGTGAGTGGTGGGCGGTGGGTGGCAAATCCCCTTCAAATTTTGAAGGGGTGTCTCGCAAAGCGAGACGGGGTAGTTTATATATTTTGCAATAGCAAACGTGCCTCCAATTCCATTTTAGAAAACGCAAATAACTTCTTGCCTAAATCTTTGAGTGAAGCGCCGATGTGATAAATTACGTTATCAATAATCAAAAAACGATCGTGAAAATTGTTTGATTTGTAAATATTTACAGGTTTATATTGTGCATTGTGTTTGTTTAAATCTAATTGTAGCTGTGCAGAAATTTGTTTAGTATAAATTTCGGAGCTAACATTCGATAATCTTTTCGATAATAAAAGCAAAACTGTTTCATCAATATAATTATCTATCAAAATAATAGACTTTGTTGCTGATTTTATCAGATTGGACGCAAAAACGTATGCGTCAAAAATTTGACCATCAAAAAAGATGCCTTCTTTAGGTGGTAGAGCTGTTTTGATTAGTAAATCAAATTTTTGGTCATGCTCAACAATTTTATGCTCTAATCTTTCTATTCGTTGATTTACAGCATAACCTTTTAGTAAATAATCTTTCAAAATGCGATTTGCCCAAATACGAAATTGTGTACCTCGCTGAGATTTCACACGGTAACCTACAGAAATTATTACATCAAGACTATAAATGATAACGGGCTTGTCGGAAAAAGCAATTTGCAAAAAATGCAAATTGCTTTTTTTATCCAATTCTCCTTCTCTAAAAATATTGTTTATATGCCGCGAAATTACTGATACATCTCGCTGAAACAGATCAACCATCTGCGCCTGTGTTAGCCAAACAGTTTCATTTTCAATCCTAACCTCTAATTGGATGTTGCTATCCGGCTGATACAGAATAATTTCATTTTGAATAGTTTTCATTGAGTTTATTTTAGTTGTGCAAATATACAATATGGAAAGGCGTTTGTCAAGAGGGGAGGTGATTTTTAAATATTGATATAAACTATTGTGAGGCTATCCTAAAAGAACGCGGATGACACAGATGACACGGATTTACACGGATAACACAATAAGCAGAAGTTTGTATTTATTTGATTTTAAAAATATAAAATCTGTGAATATCTGCGTCATCCGTGTCATCTGTGTTCAAAAAAATTAAGACAACCTCATTAAAAACTCTTTAATTTTCGTATCTTTATATCATTTAAAGATTTTATGTTTTTTTGCATAACAAATGTAATTAAATTTCTCCATTCCATTCCCATGCCCTCCTTCCTCACCCACCTCGCCCAAAAAATCGCCGAAAACAGCGAAACGCCGTTAGAGAATACCATAATTATACTTCCCAATAAACGCACAAAACGCGAGTTGCTTCGTGAATTGGCATCGCATTTTACGAAGCCCGTTTTTGCACCCAATATAATTTCTGTAAATGAATTTATCGAAAGTTTGTCCTCGTTAAAAAAGATTGATAACGATGAGTTGTTGATGCGGCTGTTTGAAATTTACAAGAAAAAAAATGCTGCGGTAGAGACGGATAATTATCCGTCTCTACAGACATTTTTGACATGGGCGCCGATTTTTTTGCAAGATATTAATGAAATTGACCTGCATTTGGCTGATGCGACTTCCGTTTTTTCAAACTTATCGGAAGTGAAAACATTGGAAACGTCATTCGGAAAAGAAAATCTTACCGAAGCGCAAAGCAAGTATTTGCATTTTTATAAACAACTTGCCGGTTTATACGTAGATTTTACGACCTCTTTGCGTGCTGAGAATGTGGGATATGAAGGAATGATTTACAAGGATGCCGCCAAAAATCCCCTTCAAATTTTGAAGGGGTGCCCGCCGCAGGAGGGCGGGGTAGTTTATATAAAAACTCCTTGTCATAAAAATACTCGCTACATCTTCGCCGGATTTAATGCTGTAACACCTGCAGAATTAGAAATATTACACTACTTTTATGCACATAAAAACGCTGAAATTTATTTCGATATTGATCTTTTTTATGACAATAAGTATGGCGTTTTTATAGAGGAAATTAGACAGAAGTTGAGGATTGCGGAAATCCCCAAATCAAACGATTATAAAAATATCCCTAAAAAAATCTCTTGCATCGGCGCCCCGAAACGTACAACTCAAATTTACCAAGCCATCGAAACTTTAAATACGATTGTGCAACAGCAAGGAAATTTGAACGATACCGTATTGGTGCTCGCCGATGAAACCATGTTATTGCCATTTGTTCATGCTTATAACTGTGAAAATGCGAATATTACCATGGGTTATCCGCTTCATGCTACTTTTGCTGCCCAACAATTGCAACAATATATTGATACGGAAAAACAAAATAACAGGCTACAAAAACCAATTTATAATTTAAAAACACAAGGATTTGAGTTTTTACAGTTTCTGAAATTTACGTTTCAAAAATCTGAAAATGAAAATATTAACTTAGAAGAAAATACACATCAACTCATTATTACTCTTTTGGATGATGTTTCTGCATTTTTGGAGAAGTTTTTTACCGGTGCAACAGAGTTAGATTTTACCATTGTAGAGTATTTTCTTCAAGAAAGAATGAATGCCACCACCATTCCTTTTACCGGCAACGCCCACGAAGGTTTGCAAATTATGGGATTGTTGGAAACACGTATGCTTGATTTTAAAAATGTTATCGTTTTATCAATGAATGAGGGCGTCTTGCCGAAAGGAAAATCCGCACCCTCTATGTTGCTATACGATATAAAGAGACATTTTGGACTTTCTACACACCAGCGCAAAGATGCTATTTTCGGATACCATTTTTTCAGGCTGTTGCAGCGCGCTGAAAATGTTTTTCTTATTTATGATAATGAATCAACGAACACATTGGCAGAAAAAAGCAGATTTTTGGAACAGTTGGAATTTGAAGTAAAAAAACAACATTTGCAAGGAATCGTTCATATTTTTGATAACCAATTCGTTCTTCCATTTTCATTTCCTGCAAATGATACGGAAATTTGTATTCCAAAAACGGCGACTACCATAGAAAAGCTCATTGATTTTAAATATTCTCCAACATCGTTAAGCGCTTATATTCAATGCCCTTTGCAATTTTATTGGAAATATATTGAAAAAATAAACACACCCGAAGTTTTTGATCAGGCTAATGAAAGCGCCATTATCGGTACGGTAATTCATAATGTTTTGGAGGAGGTTTTTACACAATTACAACAAAAAAGTGCACAATTTGCTGCCATTTTATCAGAATTTGCAAAAAATATTGATGAAATATTACTTCGTGCATTTCGGGAACAACCGGAAATTGCAACCGAAGATATTTATCACGGGAAACTGTATTTAGCATATCAAATTGTTAAAAAAAGCATTTTAGATTACATAAAAGTTATTCAAAATGAATGGGAGATTGCACCTTTCCAAATTATTGGCACAGAAATTCCTTTAGTAGCCCAAATAAATATAGAATCATATAAATTGCGTTTTGCAGGAAAAGCAGACCGTGTGGAAATACGCGATAACAAGGTAACTATTTTGGACTATAAAACAGGAAAAGTGGAGGCGAAAAAATTGCAATGCAAGATAGAAGAGATAGAAACTATTTTCACAACTCCCGATTTATCGCAGCTTTTTCAACTGCTGTGTTACGCCTATTTATATCAAAATAGCGATCATTCTTCGATAGTTCAAACTGCTGAGTTCCAATGTGGAATTATTGCATTTCAAGAATTATACAAGCAAAATGATGCTTATATTTATTACGCCGAAATAAATGAGGAAAAAACTTTGACGCATGAAATCTTGCAGTTATTTGAACATCATTTAAAGTTGCTTTTTTCTGCTATTCTAGATAAAAAAAGTGCATTTTGTCAAACAAATCGTGTAGAAAACTGCCAATTTTGCGATTATAAAAACATCTGCAATTTATAATTCGATACTTTGCAGATTTTATGTTAATTTGCACCACGACATTTTACAATGGACAAACAACTCGTTTCTATTAAACAGCGCTACGGCATCATTGGCTTTGATCCGGCTTTGGATTATGCCATTCATATTGCCGTGCAGGTGGCGCCTACCGATTTGTCGGTATTAATTACCGGGGAAAGTGGGGTAGGGAAGGAGAGTTTCCCTAAAATTATTCATGATTTTAGCACTCATAAACACGGACAATATATTGCCGTAAATTGCGGCGCCATTCCGGAGGGCACCATTGATTCCGAGCTATTTGGACATGAAAAAGGTTCTTTTACCGGTGCAATGGAAGCTCGGAAAGGCTACTTTGAAGTGGCAGACGGTGGCACCATTTTTTTGGATGAAGTGGCTGATTTACCGTTATCTACACAAGTGCGCTTACTTCGCGTGTTGGAAAACGGCGAGTTTATTAAAGTAGGCTCTTCGAAGCCTCAGAAAACGAAAGTGCGTGTGGTTGCCGCTACCAACGTAAATATTGCCGACAGAATTGCAAAAGGAAAATTCAGAGAAGATTTATACTATCGTTTAAATTCGGTGCCGATTCATATACCGCCGTTGCGTGAGAGAAAAGGGGATATTTTCCTGTTGTTCACCAAATTCGCTACCGATTTTGCTTTCAAATACCAAATTCCGCCGTTGCAGCTGACCGATGAAGCCAAAGAAGAGTTAACTCGTTATTCTTGGCCCGGAAATGTGAGGCAGTTGCGAAATGTTACAGAACAGATGTCGCTCATTGAAAAGGAACGTACCATCACAAAAGAGATGTTGGCAAATTATTTGGTAGCTCCCACCGTTTCAAACCTTCCGGCATTGGTAGTCAACGAGAAAAATACGCCACCGCAGTTTTTTGAACGTGAACTAATTTATAAATTTCTTACGGATTTAACTAAAGAAGTAGCAGAACTTAAAACATTGGTGAATGAGCTGAGAGGCAGCAAAACAAGATTGCCTGACGGTAAAACAGTGACGTTTACAGATTATCATCCTATTGAAATACAAGAGGAATTTGAACCGGATATGCTTGAAGATGAGCAGCAACTAAAATCATTATCTTTGATAGGAGTTGAAAAAGAGATGATTCAAAAAGCATTAGAAACTTTTGGGAACAACCGGAATGCGGCTGCCAAAGAGTTGGGTATTTCGGAGCGCACGTTGTATCGTAAAATTAAGGAGTATGGAATATAATATACGGTTTGCGGTTTGCGGTTTGCGGTTTGTGGTTTTGTGTGGATTGGTTTTTATGTTGGCGGGTTGTCGTATTTCGGTGTCATTAACCGGCGGATCGGTGCACCCGAGTGCAAAAACTGTGTTTGTGGCTACATTTCCGAATAATGCTTCGTTGATAAATCCGAATTTAAGTCAGGAGTTTACAACTGCTTTAAAAGATAGAATTCAGAATCAAACGCCTTTAACACTTATAGATACAAGAAATGCCGACTATGTTTTTGAAGGCGCCATTACGAATTACTCCATTTCGCCTATTGCTCTTCAAGGAAATGATGTGGCAGCGATGAACCGGCTTACCATCGGTGTTAGAGTTACTTTCAAAAGTAAATTTGAAGAAAACTTGAATTTTGAGCAGACGTTTTCGCGTCATGCCGATTATTCGAGTGCGCTTAATTTTACAAGTATAGAATCAGGATTGATGCAAGAGATTGTTGCTTTTTTAACAGAAGATATTTTTAATAGAGCATTTGTAAACTGGTAAATGAAAAAAATAGAAATAAACAATTTTTTCGAAAATTTTCCGGTAGAGCCTGAGCAGCAATGGGCTTTATTGGAAGCGTACCATCAAAAATATCCGGCTTCACATTTTATTACTTTTTTCTATTTAAAGATGTTACAAGAAAAAAGTCCTAAAAAATATGAGTTAGAAAAATCGAAACTCCTTCTTTCCATCTATAATCGTAATGAATTTCATGCTTCAAAATTGGAATATTTTGCAACGCCGGAGTTTATGGAAGATACCACCAACGAAATTGCCGAATTGGTGGCGCAATTTCAGCAAAATACTCCGAAAATTAAGTTCGATCCCGGTAAACATAATGCCGATAGTAACTTGGCAGAGATTGGAGAAATCGAAGATATTGAGTTTATAAGCGAAACATTAGCAATGGTTTACGCAGAGCAAGGATATACAGGAAAAGCTATTAAAATGATTAAAAAATTAATGTTGCAAAATCCCGAAAAAAATACTTATTTTGCAGCCCTTATTGAAAACGTAAAAAATTCAATAAACCAAAACCAAAATTTAGAAGAAAATAATAATTAAAAGAAATTTGATATGTTGACGCTTATTATCATTTTGATCATCTTAGCTTGTTTTGTTTTAGCCTTTTTTGTATTGATTCAAAATTCTAAAGGTGGCGGATTGGCATCCAATTTTGCCGGTTCTAACCAAGTAATGGGTGTGCGCAAAACTGCCGACTTTTTGGAAAAAGCTACTTGGACTTTAGCCGGTACAGTGATGGCACTCTGCTTGTTGGTAGCTTTTATGACCAAACAAGAATTTAAACGCGATATGCCGATGAATGACAGGTTTGAACAAGTTGCCGGCGATGAAGAATAATTAAACAAATGAACCGCGACGATTTTCCCATTCTAAAACGAACGATAAATAATCATCGCTTGGTTTATTTCGACAATGCAGCGACAACGCAGAAACCGCAAACGGTTATTGATGCGTTGTCGTGTTATTATGCCCATTTCAATAGCAATATCCACCGTGGAGTGCACGGGCTGAGCCAAGAAGCTACAGCGTTGTTTGAGGAAGCGCGCGAATGTGTGAAAAAATTTATTAATGCACCTTCAAATCAAGAGATTATCTTTACACGCGGCACTACCGAATCTATTAATTTAGTAGCTTCATCTTTTGGAAAAACGTTTATAAATGAAGGCGACGAGGTGCTTATTACCGAAATGGAGCATCACTCTAATATTGTTCCTTGGCAAATGATTTGCGAAGAGAAAAGAGCGCATTTAAAAGTATTGCCTTTCAACGAAAAAGGCGAGCTTTGCATGGATTTGTTGGATGGTTTTTTAACAGAAAAAACCAAAATAGTAGCTGTAACCCATACATCCAATACCTTAGGGACTATTAACGATATTAGTGTCATTATTGAGAAAGCGCACGCCAAAAACATACCCGTTTTAATTGACGGCGCACAAGCCATGTCGCACGAAAAAATTGATGTTCAGGCATTAGACTGCGATTTTTTTGCTTTCTCCGGACATAAAATGTATGCGCCTATGGGCGTGGGCGTGTTGTACGGAAAAGAGAAATGGCTCAACGCGATGCCTCCTTATCAAGGCGGCGGCGAAATGGTGCGGCATGTTTCTTTTGAAAAAACAACCTATAACGAGCTTCCTTATAAATTTGAAGCCGGAACGCCCAGCGTGGGCGATGTTATTGGTTTAAAAACCGCCATTGATTACATAGAAAGCATTGGTATTGAAAAGATTGCTGATTTTCAACAAGAGCTTTTTCAATATGCTTTTGAGAAATTGTCTCAAATTGAAGAAATTGAGTTTTTTGGCACGGCTCAGCACAAAGCCGCCATCATATCGTTTAATTTAAAAGGCATACATCCCTACGATGTGGGCACTATTTTAGATCAGTACGGAATTGCGGTGCGCACGGGGCATCATTGTACGCAGCCCATTATGACAAGATTTGGTATTCCCGGAACTGTGCGGGCTTCTTTTGCCTTTTATAATACTTTTGAAGAGATTGATTTGTTGGTGGAGGCTGTGAATAAAGCGAAGAAAATGTTGCAATAAGTTTTTGAATGCAACATTATAATGATTGCCAGCCAATATCCGTCCTATAAAACAAATTTTCGCTGCTACTAAGGTTTTCTACCGTCTGGTAAGCATTCTTTCGGGCGTCAGCAAGCGTTTTGCCCTCTCCTACTACAAATAGAACACGCCCGCCATTATTTACCCATTTGCCCTCTTTCTTTGCCGTCCCGCAATGAAATACCAACGTATTCAATCCTTCAATCCTTCTATCCTTCAGCCCTTCAATTTCAACTCCTTTTTCAAACGCTTCAGGATACCCTTTAGAGGCTAATACTACACCCAGAAATGCGTTTTCATACCACTCAATTTCAGGTGTTTTGCCATTGAGTAATGCCATGATTACTTCTATCATGTCGCTTTTCATTTTGGGCAACACCACTTCGGTTTCCGGATCGCCGAAACGGGCGTTAAACTCTATCACTTTGGGTCCTTCTTTGGTAAGGATAAGTCCGCCGTATAAAATGCCTGTAAATGGAGTGCCGTTTGCTACCATTGCCTTGGCGGTGGGTTGCATAACGGTAGTTATAGCTTCTTCTATAGCGACATTGGGAACGATGGAGACAGGGGTGTAGGCGCCCATGCCGCCGGTGTTCGGTCCTTGGTCGCCGTCGAAGGCGCGTTTGTGATCTTGGGCTATGGCTAAGGGTAATATTGTTTCGCCGTGTACAAATGCCATTAAGGAAAACTCGGGACCGGACAAAAATTCTTCAATTACCACTTTGCCTTTTCCAAATTTATCGTTCAGCAACATATCTTGTAAAGCTTGGTCGGCTTCTTCTATCGTCATGGCTACCACTACGCCTTTACCGGCTGCCAATCCATCGTATTTTATTACGATGGGGGCGCCTTTTGCAAGTAAATATTGTTTGGCAGCGTTGTAATTTTCAAATACTTCAAATGCGGCAGTAGGAATATGATATTTGTGCATCAATTCTTTGGCAAATTGCTTACTACCTTCAATTTGCGCCGCAGCTACTAAGGGACCAAAGATTTTGAGGTTATGCTTTTGAAATTCATCCACGATGCCGTTCATGAGCGCCACTTCAGGTCCAACAATCGTAAGATGAATGTTGTTTTCTTTGGCAAATTGAATCAAGTTTTCAGTATCTGTTTCGTTAATGTTAACACATTCAAAAGATTCTGCGATGCCGTCATTGCCGGGTGCTACAAAAACGTTAGTAACGAGGGGCGATTGTGCGACTTTCCAAGCCATGGCGTGTTCACGTCCGCCACGACCGATAATTAAAATATTCATCTTGCTCATCTTGTTAATCTTATTAAAATCCCGGCTCAAGACGCTTAAAAGTCTGAAACCTCATCGTATAGGCATTCTTCTCATCCTTTTCATAAACAACCTCATCAACCAACTGCCATTGACTAAAATCTACCTCCGGAAAAAAAACATCAGCGTCGAAACCGGCATCCAAACGGGTTAAATATAAAGTATCTACTCTATCAATAAACAACTTATAAATAGTGGCGCCGCCAATGATGAAGGCTTTTTCTTCGTTTTTTACAAGTGCAACAGCATCATCTAACGTATGCACAATTTCGCAGTTATCGTAAGCAGCATTTTTATCTAATGTAATGACAATATTTCTACGTTTGGGCAACGGTTTAATAGGCAACGACTCCCAAGTTCTATCGCCCATGATAACAGGACAACCTAAGGTTATCTCTTTAAACCGTTTTAAATCTGCAGGCAGATGACAAAGCAATTGATTATCTTTTCCAAGCTCGAAGTTTTTGCCGATTACGGCTATCATACAGAGATTCACCATCTTGTTATTTTTTCTTTCTTCTGAGGGTTTGAATACACTCACGAATGGGAATAATTACGGACAAACCATCGTAAGCCAATTCTTCTTTTATAATTTGCACGTTGACTTCGTGTTGCTTAGGAAGTGGCGTTATTTCACGAATATGCGCTTTGTCTATGCCCAGACCTTCGCAAATTTGCGCAATTCTTCCGGTGGCGTGCGAATCTTGCCCGCCGGTCATTCCGGTGGTTAAGTTATCTAATATCAAAATAGTAACCGGCGTGTTTTCCACTACGCAATCCAACAAAGAAGTGATGCCGCTGTGGGTAAACGTAGAGTCGCCAATAACGCCCACTGCCGGACGAAGCCCTGCATCGGATGCGCCTTTTGCCATTGTGATGGAAGCGCCCATGTCAACAGTCGAATAGATAGCGTTGTAGGGTGGAAGAGCGCCCAAAGTATAACAACCGATGTCGGCAAACACTTTTCCGGGACCGTATTGTTCCATCGCTTCATTTAACGCTTTGTAAGAGTCAATGTGCGAGCAGCCTACGCAAAGCGCGGGCGGACGCGGCGTTACGATTTCAGGCACAGGCATGCCGAAAGTATCTTCCAAACCGAGCGCTGTTGCCAAGAAATTTGGATTTAACTCGCCATCGCGAGGAAGTGAGCCGTCTAAGCGTCCCCTAACATTGCCGTCTTTATTTAACAAACCGCGCAATTGCTCTTCAATCATCGGATATCCGTCTTCTGCCACTAAAATAGAGGCGCACTCATTTGCCATTTTTGCTACCAATTCCGTAGGAATAGGGAATTGCGAAATTTTCAATACCGGATGTGGGCATTTTTTGCCTACATAGTTTTCCATTAAATAGTTATAAGCAATTCCGGAAGCAATGATTCCTAAAGACTTATCTTCACCATCTATGTATTTATTATATTTCGATGTTACTGCATCTGCTTCTAACAGAGGCTGTTTTGCCAACAATTCGCGATAGAAAACGCGAGCGTTGCCCGGCAATAAAATAAATTGCTTTTTATTTTCACAAAGTTTGATTTCGTTTTGCTTACGAATCGGTTTGCGTTCTACGCCTGCGCGCGAGTGCGCCAAACGTGTAGTGATGCGAACCATTACGGGAATGCGATGTTTTTCCGAAAAATCAAAAGCCTCATAAGTCATATCGTAGGCTTCTTGTTGATTAGAAGGCTCAAAAACAGGAATAAAAGCAAATTTGGCAAATACGCGCGAATCTTGCTCATCTTGCGAAGAGTGCATCGAAGGATCGTCGGCAACTAAATATACCAAGCCGCCGTTAGCACCGGTAATTGCAGAGTTCATAAACGGATCGGCGGCCACATTTAAACCCACGTGTTTCATGCAAGCCAACGCGCGTTTTCCGGCGTAAGACATTCCGATAGCGGCTTCCATCGCGGTTTTTTCGTTTGCCGACCAGCAGCGGTGCACATTGCCCTCTTCTGCTTGTTTAGACTGTTGAATATATTCGGTAATTTCGGTAGATGGGGTTCCGGGATATGCGTAAACTCCTGAAATTCCTGCATCTAATGCAGCTTGCGCGATCGCTTCATCGCCTAATAAAAGTTGCTTTGCCATACTTGTATATGTTTTTTAAATTATAGCGGCAAAGATAGGAAAAATGTCTGAACCGTGATTTTTGCAAGATGAATAAGATTGACAAGATTTTACTCATCTTGTTTCAAGATTGTAATCAAGGCAAATGTAGCGCAGTTTTAGGCTATTCACATAGAACCACTAGCTACTACTCTTTCAACACTTTTTTTACAGTCTCTCCCTCTTCGGTAGATATTTTCACGAAATAAACTCCTGTTGATAAATGCGAAATATTTGCTACTACTTCGTTTCCCGAATTTTCAGATCGAACCGATATATTTACTCCAGCGTTTCTACCGTAAATATCAAAAATCGCCACGTTCCAAATGCTCAATTCTTTGCTCTCAGTTCTCAATTCTCCAGATGTAGGATTTGGATACACATTAAGACTTTTAAGTAGATTTTCATCAACAATCAGTGACTCTGTGACTAAATGAGCAATTATGGTTTTTTCGTCATACTCATCATTTTCTTCTGTAGAGTTTTTAATACTGCTATAATTTGAAGAATGGGTACCACAAGATATTAAACTGCTTGAACAAGACGATATCCTTCCAGTTACATTTGAACCTGCTTCAATTATTGTACCTGGCAGAAAAACAATTTTAGCACCAGCAGTGAGTGTATAATTGGCATTTTGGTGAAAAGTAGCACTAGAAACAGTAATTGTATTGCCCGCTTGTATAGTTAAACCATCCAGAGTAGCATCGTATTCATGGGTTGAATAGAAATCTCCTTGGAGATTGAGCGTTGACTGACAATCTTTAATTGGGTCAATACCGGAATAGGAAGTAAGACCGCTATTACCAAATAAAGCATCTTTAATAGCATTGCACGATCTAATTTTGCCTACCCAACTTTGTCTATAATTGTTGCTACAATCATAACCAGGTGTTCCGCTTGCATTATTAGCAATTACTCGCTTATTGTTATTTAAAAAAACGGGTGCACCAGAACTTCCTCCAAAAGTTGTTCCATTGTCCCAATGCATCTCCCATCTTGGACCTGCAAAGTGTTGTAGTTTACCGGAGGTGATTTTTTTTTGGCATCCCTTTAGGATGATGGATAATAGTTACTTTATCTCCCATACTCCGTGCCGTAATATCTACACCGGAATAGTAAACATTTGCTTGAATAGGTATAGGTTGCGTTATAAGTAATATGGCATTATCACTCCATGTATAATCACAGTATTCCACCAATTGAGCTCCTTGTATTTTATAATGAGTATATTCCCACCCATCGCTACCATTGCAAAAAGAATTTTGGTAGTTAAAACAAAATGTAGCAGTACTCCAATTATTGACTTTATTTGTGCAATGTCTTGCTGTTAAAAAATATTGAGTAAAATTGTTTCGATAACTATTGACTAACGCTCCTGTACATTGATATCTTCCGCCATTTTCAGAAAAACGATATATGGCAACACTTCTTTTTTGGTCACACCAGTCATTGCCTTCTGAACAATTTACATCTATCAAGCAGGAATAATCGTCTCCTCTTACTGCATCCTCAAATGATTCAGTAAGATGGTGAATTTGTGAAATTAGAATTTGATTTTTGCTGAATTCATCTGTAGGAATTTCAATAACAATCGTACAATAATCACCCCGTATAAAATTGCTGATATACGAAGAATCAGGTATGAGACTAAAATTTTCTCCTTTTATTTTATACAACAAATAATCTGTGTAAAAAGAAACTATTGTATTGGACGATAATATAAATTTTTGAAAAACCACTTCTATTTCTTTAGCTCCTTTAGATTTTATTCTAATCTGTTTGCGCCAAATTTCATTCCTTCTTTCTGCAAATTCATTATCATCTAAACAATTTAACTCCATGTCGCGTACAACTCCACAGAAGTGTAAATATGGATCAATTTGTAAAGAATCAATAATTGGTTCCGACAACACAATGTTTTGTGTTGCAACATCACTTTGAGTTTTTACTGTATATGCAGTAATTAACAGCATAATCATTAAAATTATCTTTTTCATTGCAATATATTTTTATCAATTAATACTAAATCAAAATAACCAGATTTTACACATCGAATAAAGCCAATATGTTTAGACACATAGTAAGTAACACCGTGTTCATTAAACACATAAACATCAGAATAAGTTAGATCATTTATCGTATAGGTATTCAAATATGTTGCAGATGCAGGGAAAATAAAATTGTTGTTTTCATCACAACGTATATTTAAATGTCGCCTTGTAGGAGTAAAAATATAACCGTTTGCCGTGTTATCTTTGTCAATATCTGCATTCAATCGTGTAGTTTTTTTAGAATCACTTACAGTAATTTCCATTTCTATCCATTCCGCCCAATCATACGCTTTTCTGCCACCTAATGGTTTAGGTGCAAATCTTGTGAGGTCATAATTTGTTACTATCATCTTTTGTGTCGAATGACTTATGCTGTCACAATATGTCCATTCCGAGCCAGTTTGAAAACAAAACAAATCCTTTACTAACTGATTAACTGGTGCAGTATGCTCTTCACGACAAGCTGAACATAGAAATAATAGTATTATTCCTGCTATAAATAAATTTACTCGCTTCATTACATATCTTCTTTCATTTGTTGTTTTAACGTTTGTACTTTTATAAAAACCTGTTGATTCATAGTGATGTTTTTTTAACAATGCAAAATAATATTTATTCATCATAACTCAACTGCAAAGCTATAATAATAGTTGTTTTTCAATTCAATCAATAAGAATCAAATATTCGATGAAATCATGATTCAGACAAAATTTTTATCTTTGCCGCTCAAATAATCTCGAAGTAAACTATCACACTCTTAAATCTTTAAATTTTAAATCTTTAAATGAAGCAAATGAAAGGCATCGTCTTAGCCGGAGGCGCCGGCACGCGTTTACACCCCATCACATTGGCAATGAGCAAACAATTAATGCCCATTTATGATAAGCCGATGATTTATTATCCGATCTCCACGCTAATGCAAGCGGGCATTCGTGAAATTTTAATTATTTCAACGCCTGAAGATTTACCGCATTTTGAGCGTTTATTGGGCGACGGAGCGCGCTTGGGATGCCGGTTTGAATATAAAATACAATATGTTCCCAACGGATTGGCGCAAGCTTTTGTATTGGGCGCCGATTTTATAGGAAACGACAAAGCCTCTTTAATTCTAGGCGATAACATTTTTTACGGCGCCGATTTTGAAGATAATTTGGCGTTAAATAATGATCCGGTAGGAGGAGTTGTATTTGCTTATCATGTCTCAGATCCTGAAAGATATGGCGTAGTGGAGTTTGACAAAAATATGAATGCGGTAAGCATAGAAGAGAAACCGAAACAGCCGAAGTCTAATTATGCCGTTCCCGGATTGTATTTTTACGATAATTCGGTGGTGGAAGTGGCTAAAAGTATTCAACCAAGCGCGCGTGGAGAGTATGAAATTACGGATGTTAACCGTTATTATTTAGAACATAATAAATTGAAAGTAAGCAAAATGAGCAGAGGTACCGCTTGGTTGGATACGGGAACTTTTAAATCGCTGATTGATGCTACACAATTTGTGCAGGTGGTAGAAGACAGGCAAGGATTAAAAGTAGGTTGCATTGAAGAGGTGGCTTATCGTAAAGGATTTATTAACACCGAGCAATTAGAGAAAATCGCCCAGCCGCTGTTGAAAAGCGGGTATGGGCAATATCTCATGAATTTGCTTAAATAATTTTCTATATTTGCCGATTATTTGCCGAAACACATAAAAACTTATGAAAAAAGAGAAACTTTTTGCAGGAAAAACATTAGCGATTTTGTCGGGCGGCGGTGATACCCCGGCGATTAACTCAAGTATTGAAGCAGTTAGAAACCGCGCCTCCATGTTGGGCTTTAAAGTGTATGGCGTGTTGCGCGGCTGGAAAGGCTTGCTCGGCGAGGGCGATATTGTGGATTTAACCAATATTCCTTACAACGGAATTTACGGCGGAACAGGATTGTTGTCGAGCAGAACCAATCCGTTTCCAAGTAAGAAAAATAAGGAAGACCGCTCGGAGCAAATTTTGCGCAATATTGAACGCTATAAAATTGACGTACTTGTAACCATTGGCGGCGACGATACAAACGGCGCAGCCAAACAAATGTACGAATTATACGGCATTCCGGTAATTGGTTTCCCGAAAACTATTGATAATGACTTGCGTACGCGCACCATGCACCACTATCAGGGTAAAGAGCACGAAGTGGTATTATGTCCCGGATTCGCATCGGGCGCCATGCAAATAAAAAAACTTACGGCTAAGTTGCACACTACAAACGAGTCTCACCAACGCATTATGGTATTGGAAGTTATGGGACGCGATGCCGGTTGGCTCACAGGTTCTGCTATGTTTGGCGGCGCTCAAATGGCGCTCATCCCCGAAGTGGTGGTTACCAAAGAACGCAAAGATTTCTTCTTCGAAAAAGTGAAAGAAAAGTATATGTCAAACCCTAAACGCAGTTTAATTATTGCTGTTTCGGAAGGGGTACGCTGGTACAACGATGAAAAAGGCGAAATTGATATGGTGTATGCCAGCTCCGAATTGGATGAATACGGACATCCGCGCTTTGGCGGAATAAGCGGCGTGATTGCTTCCGAACTGAATAAAAAGTTAGGCATTGAAGCGCGTGGGCAAATTTCAGGCTACATTCCGCGCTCGGGAAGATGCTATGAATATGACAGAAGGTTAACCTCAACGTTGGCGGATAAAGTAACCGACCTTTTGCTGCGAGAAGAATTTGGAAAAATGCCGGTAATGCGCAACATTGTTTCTTATAACGAATTAGAAGAGTATCACACCGATACCATCGAAATGGGGAATATTGGAAACTTTCCGCTTCCGCAACTCTATTATGATGCCAACGAATTTCAATTCTCAGATCAATATGTTGATTTTCTGACTCATATTATTGGTGAACCTTATAGGATGGAGTTTAATCATCAGTTTCCTATTGTTATTCCGTAAAAAAAGAAACCAATGAGTGTTTTACATAAAATTTCCCATTTTTTATCACCTCTTCCGTCATCCGGCGGCAAGCCGCCGTCTGCCACCTTCTCCTCACAGAGGAGAAGGAATTTTTCTGCTTTCTGCCTTCTGCTTTCTGCCTTCTGCTTTCTGCCCTCTGCCTCTGCGCAACGTTTCATTGGCGGGCTTGCAGTCGGAATGAATCTTTCTCAAGTAGATGGTGATGAGGTGTTTGGCTATAATAAAGTAGGATTCAACGGAGGACCCTATGTGAAGTTTATGTTAGATAAAAAGCAACGTTTTTCGTTGACAATGGAACTTTTATATACGCAAAAAGGAGCAGTGAAAAAATATCCGGCACCCAATGGCGTAAGAGTGGCTCTTGAAGACACGGCGCTTATTGATCCAAGATTTCCTGAATATAATACAAAGTACTTCTATAATTTACGCACAGATTATCTTGAAATTCCGCTATTGGTACATTATGATGATCCAAAATCAAAAATTAGTATAGGCGTAGGGATAACGTGGGCACGATTGGTATATATCAAGGAGATGCAACACGATTTCCGTAGGTCGGATACAATAAGAGGGGCAAGGCGGTTAACTACAGCAATAAATTCAGGAAGATACAATAGAAATGACTGGGGAATAATTGCTGATGTGAAAATTCCGGTTTATAAAGGTTTAAAGTTTAATTTCCGGTTTCAATACTCAATTGTGCCTTTTGGAAAAGAAAGACGATTCTACAACTCTACAAGCCCAAATTTTGAAGGTTCGATACTTCGCAAACCCTATCATAATACATTAACATTTAGGTTAATTTATTCATTTAATGAAAAGTATACAGAAAATACAAATTATGATAAAGAAGGAAATAGAATAGGTCCAAGATGGATAAGAGATCCGGAGGCGATGAAATGGTAATAAACAATTTAATAATTTAGAGATTTAATAATTTAAAACCTTAAATCTTTAAATTCTTAAATTCTTAAATTTTAAATATATGAAAATCAATTATTTACTGCTAAGTGCATGCTTAATTTATTTATTTACTGCTTGCAAGAAACCCGATTTTGATTTAAATGCTTCCTACGAGAAAGTTACCGTAGTTTATGGAGTTTTAAACTATCAGGATTCCATTCATTATGTTAAAATTTATAAAGGTTTTCAATCTCATGGAGAAAATCAGATATTTATCAATGCTCAAAATCCCGATAGTATTTATTACTACGACCAAATTAATGTTATTTTACAAGAGTGGCACAATGGTGCAAGAACGGCACGTGCTAATATTCCTCTGCAAATGACACGTAATTTTCCAAGAGACGCAGGTTTCTTTTATTATGGTGATGAAAGAATTATATACTACACAACAGATACGCTCTCAAAATATTTAGATTATAAAATTAGAATTACCCATAAAACAACAGGAGAAGTAATAGAAGCTCAAACGCCTATGGTAGGCGATGCTAGAGTATTATCAACGCTTACAGAATTTAAGATGATGGAGCCAAAGGGTAGAGTTAGATTTGAAGGAGTGCCAAGTGTTGGAGATAATGGATATGAAATTCATGTAAATTTTGTTTATTTTGAAGTGGACAAAACAAATCAAGCAGTAAAGATAGGCAGAGTTCGTAAGAATATTACTCCACGAGTAGGAGAAGAAATCGGAAAGGATTATGCCGGTAACTTTGCTAAAGAATTTCCACAAACTTTCTACGAAGATATTGCGGCGGAATTAGAAAGAGATAACAATGTAACACGTTATATGGGCTTACCGGGAAATAATGGTTCATGTATTGAAATAGAAATATGGGCAGCAGGTAAAAGTTTCATGAGCTTTTTACTTTCCAACCAACCTACCAATAGTTTTGTGCAGGTAAATACCATATACACAAATATAGAAACTCCCAGTGGCGGATTGGCTTTTGGTTTTCTATCCTCAAGATCCAAATCTCAGGCAAGGTATTTTACGGTTACGGCAGAGTCTGAGCAAGAATTGATCTCGGGACCTCTAACCGGTCATTTAGGATTCAGACCTTGGACAGAGTATAAACCTTAATAATTTTAAAAGATGGTTCGCGTTCGTTTCGCTCCCAGTCCTACGGGACCGCTGCATATTGGCGGCGTTCGTACATGTTTGTACAATTATCTGTTTGCTAAACAGCACGGTGGCGCTTTGCTCCTTCGTATTGAAGACACCGACCAAACGCGCTTTGTGCCCGGCGCTGAAGAATATATTGTTGAATCTTTTAAGTGGTTGGGTATCACTTTTGATGAAGGAGTGCACGTGGGCGGAAAACATGTGCCTTACAAACAATCGGAACGGATGCACATTTATAAAAAATATGCCGATGAATTGATTGAAAAAGGGTGGGCATATTATGCATTCGATACGCCGGAAGACTTGGAAACAAAGCGCAAGGAAGCCGAAGCCGAGAAAAAAACATTTCAATATGACGTGAATACACGAAATACAATGTGTAATTCACTGACATTATCTCCGGAGGAAACCGCGGAAAAATTGCAAGGAAACTATGTAGTCCGTTTTAAATATCCTGAAAATACGGAAATTCACGTTCGTGACCTCATTCGCGGGGATGTGAAAATAAATTCACAATTGTTGGATGATAAAGTGCTTTTTAAATCCGATGGTTTACCTACTTATCATTTAGCCAATGTGGTGGATGATCATTTAATGGAAATTACGCACGTTATTCGTGGCGAAGAGTGGTTGCCTTCTGCGCCTTTGCACGTAATGCTCTACAAGGCTTTTGAGTGGCAAGCGCCGCAATTTGCGCACTTACCTTTACTGCTTAAGCCTGATGGAAATGGGAAGTTGAGCAAACGTGACGGAGACCGGCTCGGTTTTCCCGTATTTCCGCTGCAATGGAAAGACCCGAATACCGGCGAAATCTCTTCCGGCTATCGTGAAAGCGGCTATTTGCCCGAGGCGGTAAATAACTTTTTGGCGTTGTTAGGTTGGAACCCCGGAACAGAGGAAGAAGTGATGAGCATGGAGCAATTGATTGCGCGTTTTTCTTTGGAAAAAGTAAGCAAATCGGGCGCAAAATTCGATTTGGATAAAGCGAAGTGGTTTAACCATTACTATATACAGCAAAAACCGAATACGGTGTTGGCTGAAATTTTCGCACAACAATTGGCTGAAAAAAATATTCATCCCGACATAGAGAAAATTGAAAAAGTAGTAGCTTTAGTAAAAGAGCGGGTTTACTTCACCACCGATTTTTGGAATCAAAGCGCATTCTTATTTCAGGCGCCCGAAACCTATAATCCTGAAGTGGTTAAAAAACGTTGGAAAGAAGATACACCATTGCAATTGAAGCAAGTTATTGAAATTCTCACCTCTGTTTCGCCTTTCGATAAAATCGTAGTACACGACAAAGTAGTTGCATTTATTCAAGAAAACCAGCTAAATATGGGGCAAATAATGAACTGCTTGCGCCTTGCTTTAGTAGGCGATTCTAAAGGACCTGATTTGTTTGAAATTATTGATTTTATTGGGGTAGGGGAGACGGTACGGAGGATTGAGAGGGCGATGGAGGAAATTTAAGATTTAAAAATTTAAAGATTTAAAATGCTTTTATATTTTTATCGTAGACCACCATCCTCTTTCCTATTGGACGAATGGTGGCAATGCCGGCGCGGTGCAACCTCCATACTAACTTCTGATTGAATGACATGGCAGCAACGCCCAGATAAATGTTGTGATTTTTGTATGCCGGATAGAGTGTTTTAAAGACTTCCACGCGTGAAATAAGGCGATCTATAGAAATATTGTCAGGTTTGGCATTATATTTGACCTCAATGATGGCAGCGCTTTTCCCATTGAATAGAAAAATATCACACTCTATCTCGCCTTCCAAAGACTTATAATGCATCTTCCTTTCAATTCTGTCAAATTTTTGATTTGTTTCCGCATTTAACTTGTCGAATCTTTGATTTGATTCTTTAATAAGTTGGGCAATTTCTTTAATTAGCCGGTCGGTTTCGGCAGACATTTCTTTAATGTCGTTCCAAGTGAGATTTTGGTGTTCTTTCATGTTTCTTTAAATTTAGTATTAGTAATTAAGTTTGAACCATGATTTTATTAAGATTTGCAAGATTTCCATGATTAAGAACCTATAATCTTGTGCATCTTAATAATCTTAATAAAATCATGGTTCAAGATGGACAAATATATGATTAATTTCCTTTCATTCAGCACATTGAGTTTGCATAAAAAACCGATTTTTAGGCAGAAAAGTTGCCGAAAAATGCATTTTTTGAAAAAACGGCAATTTTTGAGATAAAGAATTTGGAAGAATTTCGGAGAAAATGCGGTGTGAAGAAGCGGAAATTTTGAAGAAACCATGCTAAATATTTTAAAAAGAGATTAAAATTTCTCAAAAAACAATTTTTTAAAAATACCGTCCATACTCCAATAATGACCATTCAATTGCTCATATTGACCGTTTAAAAAAATAATCGTCCATTTTATTATTTGTACTGTAAGTGCCTTATTTTTGTGCTATTAGTAAAATATAAAACTTTATGCACATGAAAAAAATTATCTTTTTCTTATTTTTCGGCGCGCTCTTTATTGGGGGATATGCGCAAACAGTAAGGCCTGCCTATTGGGAATTAATAGGAAATTCCGGTACTACAAATTTACATTTTTTAGGCACTACCGATTGTAAGCCTATCATTTTTAAAACGAACGATACAGAGCGTATGCGATTGTTGAGCGATAAACCATTTCTGGGAATAGGGCTTTTCGAGCCTCAATCGATATTGCATTTGCACTATCAGCTAAATGGGGATTGTGGGGTTGGAATATTTCCGACTCCCGGAGCGCCGTTAAAATTACTCCAGTTAACCACTCCGGAAACAGGAAGCGGTGAAAACGACGGATTTACCGTATCTTACTTTAATACAAAAAATATTCGTTTTAAACAACATGAGCAAGCCAAATTTTTTATTGAAGGACCGGCGGGCGGATTAATGATCTCATCTAACGGCAATATTGGAATGGGTACGGAATCTCCGCAACAAAAATTGCATATAGAAGATGGAAATATATTAATTTCTAAAACATCACCCAATTATACCAATACAAGAAACGGCACTTTACGTTTTACTGCCGGTATGGATAATAATCCTTCTTTCGACGGCTGGGGTATTGAGCGCGTAAATTCGGTTGAGGAAGGCTATGGGCTCGATTTTTGGAGATACTTTTTAGGTACAGTTCCCGGTGGCCCATTTCAATCTCTGTTCTTTTTAGGTGATAACCGTTGTGTGGGAATAGGAACGAAAGATCCGCAGGCAACATTAGATGTAAATGGTTCGTTTAGAGCTCTAAGCGCTAATATTACCGGAACTACTTACCTAAACGGAAAATTAGGCATAGGCACCAATAATCCTCACGAGCAAATGCAAATAGGCGATATTTGGACATTTCACAACGGAGGAACAAAATATATAGGGCGTAATGTAACTTATACATCATCTGGTAACGTAAGGATTGAGCAAGGCGTTGCAAGCTTACTTAATTTTTCCGATGGGAGTATTTCATTAGAAATTGCAGAAGCCGGTCCGGCTGGTTCATCAGTCAACATTACGGGAAAAAACCTTACGCTTACTGATGCAGGGAACGTGGGAATAGGGAAACATGACCCGAAAGCAAAGTTGGATGTAAATGGTTCGTTTAGAGCTGAAAACGCAAGTATCACCGGCATCTTATCTGCCAACGTCTTAAATGTCCCAAATGTCCACATTTCAAAAACACTAACCGCTCCAAAAGCCGATATTGATACGATAGTTACGAAAGTGCTGAATGCGCAAAGTGTAGATATTAATGCTACATTGAAAGCTCGGTACGCAACAATTGATGATATTATATTCACGCGCCAACTTTCAGCTACTACTTCCGTCAATACTGGTACATTACTTGCTAACATCGCGTTTATTGGAGGGACAGTATTTGCTAAGGAAGTACAAGTTGCACTTGAACCTGATTGGCCTGATTTTGTGTTTAGTAAAGATTATAACTTGTTATCTTTGAGTGAAGTTGAACAATTTATTGCCGAAAACCAACATCTTCCCAATGTGCCTTCTGCAGCAGAGGTTGGGGTTAATGGAATTAACTTGGGCGAAATGAATGCCATACTCTTACAAAAAATTGAAGAACTTACCTTATACATTATAGATCAAGAAAAGCAGATAAAAGAGTTGAAAAAACTTTTTTCTGAATTAGAAAGCAAGAAAGGAGGGGAGTAATGAAAAAGATAATATTGCTAATAATTAGCATTTTTATAACAGCGCCTTTATGCGTTTGTCAAACAAGTAAAAAAGAACTCCCTACTTCTTTTTTATATAACTTGTCTACAAGAGTTGAACAATACAATTTAAATGCACAATTAACCAGAGTAGGAAATGAAACGCGCACTGAAGTGATTGAAGGCGATACGTTAGATTTTTCCGATCCCATTATTGGAGAATTATTTAGCGTTTATATAAATAAAAATAATACGGGAACATGGACTGCAATGGATAATGGAGATAGTATTTGGCAGTTGCAAATTAATTCTACCGCAGGCAACTATATGATGCTTCTTTTTGATAATTTTTATATACCTCGAGGAGCAAAACTATTTGTATATGCTACAGATAAAAGCCAAACCTATGGTCCTTTTACGGATGAAAATAATTATCCTTCACGCAAATTTTCGATAGCGCCTTTAAAAACGAACTCTTTAATTATTGAATACTATAAACCTTTTTATGTTAGAGAACAGGCAGCACTAAACATTAGATCTGTTGGATTAATTGGTAATAGTCTTGAACAAAAATCATATGATGGCTTTGGAACTTCCGACCCTTGTATGATCAATGCCATGTGTCCTGAATATGCTGATTGGTGCAATCAAAGACGTTCTGTTGCCTTACAGATCATGGTTTTTCCCAATAGTGATTCTACAGCGCGAAGAGCCAGCGGTTCATTGCTCACAAACGAAAAACGAGATGGAAAGCCTTTTTTACTCACTGCATTTCATTGTCTTGATAGAAATAATGATGGCGAAATAGATCAATCAGAAAAAGATGATTTGGAATATTGGGTATTTGTTTTTAACTATCAAAGTCCAAATTGTTCAAACCCAATAATAGAGCCTTCGTACGAATATTTCATTTCAGGAGCAGTTTTTTTAAGAGGAAGGAGCTATTATCCGCAAAGCCCTTATAAGACTGGAAGTGACTATGCATTATTGCAATTAAAACGAAAACCACCTAAAAACTATAATGTTTACTATAATGGATGGTCAAACGATGCAGATGATATAACAGAAACAGGTGTAGGTATTCATCATCCTCAACGAGACATAAAAAAAATTGCTGTGTGGGAAAAAATAGCTTCTGCAAACATAGCATGGAGAGGGAGATTTACAGAAGGGGGCATTCAAGAAGGCTCTTCCGGATCACCATTATTTAACAGCTCCGGATATGTGATGGGTCAGCTCATGTCGGGTAATGTCTTTAATGCATGTGGTAAAAAATCTAGAGGTACTTATGGTCGTTTTGACAAATCATGGCATAATTATGGATTACATTATGAACTAAATCCAAGCGGAACAAATTCCGGAGGTAATGGTGTTAATCTTATAAGCATGAGCGGAGATGAAACCTGTAAGCAGAATTGGCATTTTAATAATTGCGATGATCTACACACCAGTGCGAATGTTGGCGTGGTACTAACACCATCAATTAGACAATACGATGGTGTTTACAATGCAAAAGACTTTATTACTGCTAAAAATACAACCATACAATCCGGAACAAAGGTTGTTTTTGAAGCGGGAAATAAAATTGTTTTAAAACCCGGATTTCATGCAAAAGCAGGAAGTACTTTTATTGCTAAAATAGACGATTGTGAATTAGGATGCTATAATGGAAAAGGTAGGAGTGAAGATGAGCCTAAAATGGTTTTTTCTAATTCGGATAGTGAGATTATTAAAACAAATGTAAATAATATTAATGCCATTGGAAATGATGCTGTTATTCGAGAATTGACAATATATCCCAATCCAAACAATGGAACATTTTCTATCAAGCTATCCAATAAGAATAGTGAGTTCGTTAAAATAACAATTACCGATATTGGAGGAACAATAATCTATAACACAGATACGTTTACAGAAAGAGTTCAGCTTTCTAATCCTCCTGCCGGTATTTACATTATCTCATTAATTTTTAAAGATAAAGTTTTAACATCAAAATTTGCAGTGCTATGAAATTCCACTTTTTACTATTAATTATTTTTTTAGGAACTGTTTTTGGGACAGGTGCGCAAGAATCTCAGAAAAAACATTTTTCCCCTGAATTTAAGCTCTCTTTTAATT
>WQTS01000133.1 GCA_009786185.1 Bacteroidota bacterium | reverse complement strand
TTGAACCTTCACACCCTCGATTATCCTGACTACACCATCTACCGCCGCGCAAACGGCTTCTCGGTCCGTTGTGTGGCAGAACACTAATTCAACTTATTTGAATATTCGATTATTTTGGTTTTTTTTGAGATGGCATTGGAAAACCTTTTTATATTGAGATAATTGAGGAAGGCTCAAGGCTGAAAGCGCGACGGCGGTACAACCGCCGCCGAACGTGTGCGGTGGGAAGCCGGCACGCCCAAAAAATAAAAAATAATCGTTTTACTATACCTTGAAATATTCTAAAAATTATGTACATTCGCCCCACTTTTTTTAACTTGCAAGTCGCTGAATTACTGAAATAGCCTAATTTTTAAATGTAAAATTTTACCATACAAAACTCTATTAATAACCCTTAAATTAATTTTTTATGAAAGTTTTAGTTGCTACAGACAAACCTTTTGCCAAAGTTGCAGTAGAAGGTATTAAACAAATTGTGGAAGATGCCGGATATGAATTGGCATTATTGGAAAAATACACCAGTGAAAACGAGCTCTATGCAGCCGTTGCCGATGTAGACGCGATGATTGTTCGTTCCGACAAAGTTACAAAAGAAGTAGTGGATCATGCTAAAAAACTGAAGATTGTTGTACGCGCCGGCGCCGGATACGACAACTTGGATCTTCCCGCATGTACCGCAAAAGGGATTGTAGCGATGAATACACCCGGACAAAATTCGAATGCCGTAGCCGAGTTGGCAGCAGGTATGATGGTATTTATGGCGCGTAATCAATTCAATCCCGGTACGGGAAGTGAGTTGTTAGGCAAAAATGTAGGTATCCATGCGTATGGAAACGTGGGCAAATTAGTAGCGAAAATCGCTAAAGGCTTCGGAATGAATATTTATGCGTTCGACCCGTTTGTTAAAAAAGAAACTATGGAAGCAGAAGGCGTTATCGTTTGTAATTCCGTTGAAGAATTATATTCAAAATGCCACTATATTTCGTTGCATATTCCTGCTACCGAACAAACCAAAAAATCAATTGGTTATGATTTGTTATCCAAAATGCCGAAAGGCGGAACGGTGGTGAATACTGCTCGCAAAGAGGTGATTAATGAAGAAGAATTGGTGAAAGTATTGGAGGAAAGAGCTGATTTGAAATACGCTTCCGATATTGCTGCCGGTAACCATGCCGAATTGGTTGAAAAATTTGGGTTGCGCGTGTTTGCTACTTCAAAGAAAATGGGTGCTGAAACTTCCGAAGCTAACGTTAATGCAGGTTTAGCATCTGCTAATCAAATTGTTAAATTCTTGAAAACAGGGGATACTACGTTTCAGGTGAATAAATAGTATTTTTTGAGCACGCAGATAACGCAGATTATCATGATTTACGCAGATTTTTTTTGAATATTAGATAAAAAATCTGCGTTTATCCGTAAAATCCGCGTCATCTGCGTGCTAATTTTTCAACAATGAACGAAAATATTACGGTTAAAGAGGTTATCACAAAAAAAGAGTTCAACAACTTTTTTAATTTTCCTTATGATTTGTTTCGTAATGATAAGAAGTGGGTGCCACAGCTTTTAGCCGGTGAAAAAGAAACGTTCAACCCAAAAAAAAATCCGGCTTTTGAACATTGTAAAGCAAAATTGTTTTTAGCTTATAAAGCAAATAAAATCGTAGGTAGAATAGCAGGAATCATTAACGATAGAGCCAACGAAATCTGGTCGCAAAAAAGAATCCGGTTTGGTTGGCTCGATTTTATTGACTATGCAACGGTTGCCGAACAACTTCTGAAAACTGTTGAAGATTGGGGCAAACAGGAAGGATTGACTGAAATTGTAGGTCCGATGGGCTTTTGCAATATGGACAAAACAGGAATGAAAATATTTGGTTTTGAAGAAGATGATCCCATGTCTTGTTATTATAATCCGGAATATTACCCCAAAATTCTAGAAGAGATTAGATACGAGAAAGAAGTAGATACGATTCAATATTTACTGCCCGGTTCGCAATCCATACCCGAAAAAGTTTTAAAAATTAATCATCTGATTAAAGAAAAATATAAACTTAAAATTGTAGACGGAATCTCAAAGAAGGAGATCATGAAACGCTACGGAATAAAATTTTTTGAAGCGCTAAATAAATCATATTCAGGATTATTTGGCTTTATTCCATTAACCGAAAAACAGATTCATTACTATATAAAACAATATTTTCCTTTTTTAGATTTAAAAATGATGTGTTTTATAGTAGATGAGAATGACGATATAGCAGGGTTTGGAGTTTCGATGCCTTCGCTTACAGGTGCATTACGTAAAAATAAAGGCAAACTTTTCCCTTTCGGCTGGATTCATTTGCTGAAAGCATTAAAGAATTACGATAAAATAGATTTGCTGCTCACCGGTGTAACTCCGGAGTGGCAAAACAAAGGCATTCACTCACTGTATCATGCGGAAATGAACAGCAGATATATTGCATTAGGAGTAAAAACCGCTCTTTCCAATCCGCAACTCGAAAGCAATGAAGCGCATCGTGTTTGGCAGAAATATAACAGCACATTAGCCGTGCGTAGAAGAATCTATATTAAGAAATTGGATTAAAAACAGGGCACAAAATTTTGTGCCCCTACGTTATTCGGAAAACAATGTTCCCGAAAACACCGGTCCATCTTTACAACAGCGCTTCATCCCTTCATTTGTTTTGCAGGTGCAAACTAAGCAAGCACCGATCCCGCAAGCCATTCTGCTTTCCATAGAGAGCCACACCGGAACTTTTTGAGCATCACAAAGCTCCTTTACTTTCATCATCATGATTTCCGGTCCGCAGGTAAATACTGCATTATAGTTTTGAGGATGAAGAATATCGGTAATAAATCCTTTGTAACCTTCGTTTCCTTTTTCAACGGCGATAAAAATGTTTTCACATACTTCTTCAAAAGGTTCAAAGGCAAAAAGCTCATCTTTATATCCTAAAAAAACATCTACTTTGCATCCGTTTTTTGTAAGCTGTTTTGCCGTTTCAAAAAGTGGTGGGATGCCAATTCCGCCACCTACTAAAGCTACTTTTCCGAAAACCTCACGGCATGGGAAACCGTTCCCTAAAGGACCTAACAACTCTACTTCTGCTCCTTTTTTGAGTGTGGAGAGCCATTCCGTTCCTTTTCCTACAATTTTATATAAAAAATGCAACGTTTCGTTTTCCACATTATAAACGCTGATGGGACGCATTAAGGGTAATGCGTCATTCCAAGCTTTTAGCATATAAAACTGTCCGGGTGCAATTTTTTCGTCGTTTTTTGTTACTGTTAAATGAAAAACGTCGGTGGCTATTTGCTTTTGTGAAAGAATTTTTGAAGTGTAGAATTGCATAAAAAATAATGTTTAATTCGTTGGCAAAGGTAGAAAAATATTTTTTGTAGATTATAGATAGGTTCGCTTTGTTTAATCTGCGTAAATCATGATAATCTGCGTCATTTGCGTGCTGAATTGTTTTTTTTATTACTTCGCAACGAAAAATTAAATCCATGAAAAAACCAATCATTAAATTTTTAGACAAAGTAATTCTTTTGCTACTAGGTTTTTCCGGAATACTTTATAGTTGTGCAAAATACGGTATGCCTGTAGATGAATTTGAAATTAAAGGCATGGTAACAGATGCAACGTATAAACCGATACAAAATATTCGTGTTATCAGACAAAAGCAAGATACTTTATATACAAACTCGGAAGGAAAATACTCTTTTAAATTTTGGGGACCAAATTTTGTACATTTAAAAATAGAAGATATTGATGGAGATGAAAATGGCGGAGAATTTGCTACTAGAGAAATTGATGTAAGATTTACGGATGCTGATTTAGTAAAAAAAGGCAAAAAAAATAAGACCGCTGATAAGTATGTTAAAACACTAAATATTATATTGTGGGGAACTGATGATGAACCCCCGGTAATAGTTGAATATGGTCCTCCTTCGGCTTCTTTTAAGCCCTAAATCGAATGAATTTTTTACTTATTTACATCGTTAAAATAAAGACTAAAATTAAAATCATGAACAAAAATATTATCAAATCTTTCGACAAAGCAATTGTCTTGCTACTCTTTGCTTTTGGAGTTTTTAGTAGTTGTGATAAAAATGAAATTGTACCCATGTATGGTGTTGTACCTGAGTATGGCGTACCTATTCCGGATAATAGTATAAAAAATGTCGTTATTCATCAAGAAACAACAAATCACATACAAGATGTTCCGGTAATTAGCGAAGTTGATCTGCAAGATGAGAATGCTTTATGAATCTTAAAAAGGAAATCACTTTAGCCCTATTCCGGCAACACCGTCGTAATCAAACGCGACTACATGAACTTAGTTATCTATTTTGGGAATGCACCCTGCGCTGTAACCTTAATTGCTTGCATTGCGGAAGCGACTGCACAAGTGAGGTATCTACTCCCGACATGCCTTTAGAAGATTTCTTAAAAGTTTTAGACAAAATAAAGCCGCATGTTAACCCACATAAAACCATGATTGCACTCACCGGCGGCGAACCTTTGATGCGCAAAGACTTGGTGCAATGCGGAAAAGAGTTTTACAAACGCGAATTTCCGTGGGGAATGGTAACCAATGGATATGGACTTACGCCAAAACTTTTAGAAGAATTGTTGCAATCAGGATTGCGCTCTGTTACTGTTAGTTTCGATGGCTTAACACCCGAAACACACGATTGGTTGCGTGGAAAAGAAGGCTCTTGGGAACGGGCAGTAAATGCTATTGCCATGATCGCTTCTATCGAAGATTTTACGTATGATGTGGTTACTTGCGTAAACAAACGCAATATCGGCGATTTAGAGGAGATTAAAAAACTTCTCATCAGTTTAGGAGTTAGAAATTGGCGCCTGTTCTCTATCTTTCCGAAAGGACGCGCCGAAGATAACGACTTGCTGAAACTTTCATCAGAAGAGTTTATTCGAATGATGGATTTTATAAAACAGACACGTAAAGAAGGAGTTATCAAAACATCGTATGGCTGCGAAGGTTTTTTGGGCAACTATGAAATGGAAGTTCGCGACACACCGTTTTTCTGTCGGGCGGGCATCCACGTTGGTTCCGTGTTGGTTGATGGTTCAATCAGCGCGTGTCCAAGTTTACGCGCTGATTACATTCAAGGGAACATTTATGAAGACGATTTTTGGGAAGTTTGGAACGAACGCTACCAAATTATGCGTGACCGTTCATGGACAAAAACCGGTATCTGCGCAGATTGTAAGTCTTATAAATATTGCGAAGGTAACGGACTACATCTCCGAGAACAAAAAGATGGCAAGCTGTTGTGCTGCCATCTGGAACTGATTAATTCTTAAACCGAACGATGTAGAGATGTGGCATGCCGCGTCTCTATAAATTACACATTTATTAATCTATACGAATAAGTTTCGACCCACCCTCCACATCAACGTTTACGTTGGTAGCTTTTTGGTATCTCAGTATTGAAGCGCCGGTAAGTTTTCCTTTTATGCTATTATTTACAGTAGCTTCTGCAGTAGATGCACCGGAAAGCTCAATATCAAGATTTTCTGACTCTAAACTCAATGTTTTAAAAGTAGAAGCACCCGAACCTGTGAAGGTGGTTTTGGAAGCATAGCCGCTACCGTTAAGTGTGGACGCACCGGAGGCAGCAACTGTACAATAACTACTAATATCGACATTGCTAAATTTGAGAACCGAAGCACCCGAGAGAGTTGCTTCCATGCTATTTCCTGTAAAAGTAAAGTTCTCTAGTTTGGAAGCTCCGCTAAGCGTTAATCTTGCATAATCGCCTTTGCATACCAACCCATTTATTTTAGATGCGCCGGATAGTGAAATATCGCTGTGCGAATTAAAAATTCCGTATGTACGGATCGTGGCAGCTCCCGAGGCTTCTATTTTTTCGAGTAGCGCTGCATTGATGGTTGCTCTATAAGTTCTGCAATTCGAATTTCCCGTAGAGGATATTCTAATACGCAAATATCCATTGGATAGCAATTCTGATTTGATTTTGTTTTCTACAGAAACGCAATATTCAAGTGTCGCCTTGTTATTTGCACTGTCTTGTGTGATCGTTACATCCCAAGGACCTTCAATAATAATGCCTTTGATTTTATCCGTTATTGAAACTTCGCGTTGGGTTAATTTGTCGTCTTTACAATCTTTGTGACAGGCGCTCAAAAGAATTGCAATTGCAACGATGAGCAAGAGGGATAGTTTTTTTGTTTTTTTCATTTGTTTAAGTTTTAAGTTTGTTAATTTTTATTATACTGAGAACCACAAAGGAGGCACAGAGAACCACCGAGCTGAACCCTCTCTGTGTCTCCTCTATCAAACTCTTTCATTTATTTAAAATTTTATTCCGCCAACAACGCCTACCCACAGATCAATAACTTTGACATATCCTCCTTCTCTTCGAGTTGCATAGTTATCATAATGATACAAACTATACGGAGGTGCGACTGCCCAAGGGAACCAGTAGGGGTAGTGTTGATATCCTTGAAAAAGTAAATTTAAGCTCGGCCCTGCGTACATTTTAAAATGTTTGGCAAACCGATAATTGAGTATAGGACTAAATTGTGTGAGATTATTCCATTGATTATTACCATAGCGAATGCTACCCTTCGTGTACAATGTTGCATGCGTAAGTTCAATATTAAGACTAAGATTCCCTACCAATTTTACGCTTGTTCCTAATCCTGAACCGATTGTCCAAAAATTATCAGTATAATTGTATCCAACGGAAATTATAGAATATAAATATTTTACTCCTGAGCGAAATGTTGCAGCCGTATGCACAAATTCTCCCGCTTCAATGCCGGCTTCCAATACTCCGCCTTTTTTTACGATATTAATTAATCCTAAAGAAACTCCATCTGCTGTATCGCGCACGTTAATTAATCCCATTTGAAAACGACCTTTTTTGGTAACATTCACAATAGGAGCAATCTGGCAGTACGATTCTTGGGCAACGTTCACTAATCCTGCTAATTGGCATTTTGTTTCTTTGGCACTATTCCACAAGCCCGCTGCCTGAAAACGAGTGATTTCTCCACGATTGAAAAGACCGGCTAATTGACAATACGATTCTTGGGAAACATTAAAGAGACCGGCGCCCTGGAAAGCTGATTTTTTTGCAATATTGAATAGTCCGGCAGTTTGAGCACCGGCTTTATTTGCAGTGTTAAATAAACCGGCACCTTGAAAACCTGATTCTTTAGCATTATTAAAAATTCCGGCGGCTTGAAAATAAGCAGTATCCCCAACATTGGCAATACCGGCATATTGCACTACTGATATCCCCTTATTTGTATAATTGAAAATTCCGGAAAATTGTACATTATAGCTACTCATGTCAGTTTTTCTTGTTCCTGCAACATTGAATAATCCTGCAAATTGCACTCCCATATTTCCATACCTGTTGATGTTAAACAGACTTCCCGCCTCAAATCCTTTCGTTTGTCCGGTTACTCCACCCAACATATTGAGAGATACGTGGTAACAATTTTCGGCTGCCTTTGCACCTCCTGTACCCAATGGATAAATAAATGTAAACTGGATAGGTTTACATGTAGTTTGCTGCTGAATTTCAATGTTTTGCACAGGTTCTGTTTGTTGTGTGTCCTGTGCCGCGATAGGGGTAGCTGCTGTGGCTGCCGCCAACATTAATCCTGCAATTTGTGCTTTCATATCTTCGTTTTTGGTTAAACTTACAGTGTCAAGACAACTATCTGTAGTTATTCCATTATTCGGATATGAAAAAAAGACAATATGTTCTCCCACTTTTTTATAAGAAATAGTAGGTGGAAGTATCATGGGAAGGATATCTTCTATTGTTTTATCTTGAATGTTAATGGTTACTTTTGTTTTTGGATTAACCAATTGTGAATTATAGGAAAACCTTATGTCGGTTTCTTTTGAGAGTAACACCAACACATCTTCCAACGATTCTTCTTGCAATTGTAGGGTAATACGTTTTTCTAATGGATCACTTTGGGCAAATGTCACATATCCTGCAAAGGAGAATAAAAAAATAAAAAATATTCGATGAATCGATTGGGTACTAAGGTGTGATAATATAGGTGTTGTTTTTTTTCGACAAATGCGCCGAAATGGTTGCCGTAATAATCTCCAATACATATTCAACAGATTCATTATGATCAAAACTTGCATTCAGCAGAATTTCATTTAACTCATTTGCGTTGATTACAATATCCACTCCATAACGTGTTTTAATTAAATCTATTGCTTCGGATAAAGGGATATTTTTAAACACAAGCTCCGGCAAAAATGAGGTGCGCCTTGTTTCTGCCGACTGTTCTTCATGAACAACATTTTGCTCATCATTAATAACATTCTGTTCATCAATAATAATTTGTTCATCCTTACAATCATCTACAATATTCTGAGTTTCAATTATTCTGAATTGTTTTGCTTGTACATCATAAACAGCGCTTTCGTTTGCTTTTATATAAACGCCTGTGTTCGTCTCCGTAAAAAACCATACTTCTCCTTCTGTAACTTCAACAAAAATAGACTTTTCGGGAGTGGTGGCATCCACCACAAAAACCGTTCCGATATCTTTAATATAGGTTTCTCCTGCCTGCACTACAATTCCTGCCGAGATTTCAGAATCAATCCTAAAAGCTGCTTTTCCTTTAAGTTGAATTTCCCGTTTTGAATTATTCCTATAAATGATTTCACTTCCCGGATATAATGTTACCTCTGTATTTTCAAATATGGTAAACTCCTTTTGTGTTCCAATTGCCGCTAAATGAATTGCAACGGAAGATTGATTTATAAAATGAAATACAGCAAAAGTCCCCATCACTAAAATAGCAATAGCAGCAGCAATTTTCCAAATACTTGAAACATTAAAAAATACACTATAGCTACTTTTTCCCTTTTCTCCCTTCTCCTTTCTCCTTTCTCCTTTTTCCGTATAGTTTTTAAATTGCGTCAACGCTTTTTCTGTATCAATAGCAGATAAATCATTAGCTTGTCCGGCATGTTGATACAATAAAGTCATCTCATGAAACAATTTTTCATTTTCATTAGATTTTGATAACCAAATATCTAATGAATGAAGCTCTTTTTCAGTAGCTTCTCCGCTAAAATAGCGCGACAAGAGTATATCAATTTCTTCGTTCATAGTTGTTAATTTATCATATTTAATAAAAGAAAAAGCCCAATTGATAGATAATCCTTTAGTTTTATTCGTAACGTTTTCAATGCTTTAACAATTTGTGTTTCCACAGTGTTGGGCGATATTTGCATTTTTTGTGCAATTTCTATGTATGACAGATGCTGCATCCGGCTCAACAAAAACACTTCTCTGCATCTTTCCGGAAGCGCGGCAATCGCAAGCTCAATCTGATGACTCAACTCCTTGTGCGCCACTGTCTGTTCAACATGATTTGCCACAGAAACGCTGCTATAAGCAATCTGCTCATGGTGCTCCGATTGCATTTGCCATTGCTTTATTTTATTTAGACAAGCATTGTGCACCATTCTATACAGATACGATTTAATTGAGGTATGAATTTCCATTTTTTCGCGTTGGTCCCACAATTTGCAAAACGTTTTCTGTGTAATATCCTCTGCTTCTTCCTGATTATGAAGCATGCTGTACGCATAACGGCACAGCGGTTCATACCATTGTTTGAAAAGCATTTCAAAAATCTTGGCGTTTCCGGCTTTTAAATCAGCGATGTCAATTTCTTCTCTCAATAGGAACTGTTTTTTTTACTGCACAAAAATATTGCAATTTTCTTATAAGACAATTAAGATTGATAAAACCATTATTCAATCAACAGGAAAAATATTTTCTATCTTTGCACTCGAATTATAAACCAAACTTATTGTTTAATGAAAAACATATTTTGCTTATTCACATTAATTGGAGTAACCTTATTCTTTCAGTCTTATGCAACTGCACAAGGAGTTAAAGGCGACAAATTCATTCCCGGCTTAAAATCGAATTCATATATATGTGATTACGAAACAATCCCAAAAGATAATCCCATACTTATTTCTACAGAGTATAATACTGGAGTTTTGTTGGAATCTATTGTAACACATCTTGATGATTCGATTAAATCGTATGTAGATTTAGTAACTTCGCAAATACTACATAGATATGGAGCTGATGCTATTTTAGCTTTAACAAGTGAAATGAAAACTAATGAAAAGGGGGAAATCATAATTATTGTTAAGGGGTATCCGGTAAAATGGACAAATTTCAGACCGATAACTGAATTTTACAAGGAAAAAACTTCTTTAAAATCGCGAAAATGTGCTCCTGAAAATGGTTTCGGTTTAGATTTGGGCATTGGCTCAACAACAATAACAGCGAATAGCCATTTATACAATTTCCCTTCTTTTGCATTAGGATTTCGCTACCTGCACTATTTTGATCCTTACTTTGGTGCAGATTTTTTAAAAATAAATTTCAGCTGCCCTTTCAGAGCACAAAGAGAATATCTATTAATGAATTTTCAATTTATGACAGGGATTCGCGGAAAATCTCCTGCTTTTTATAAATGCATGTCCGCCTATGGCGCTTTACGATTGGGATACGGGTTCCGCTTTTTAAACACTTTTGATCATGGAATCGCTTTCGAAACAGAGCTGGGATTGAACCTCACACGTACTGTTTTTATTGCATTTTCATATAATCTTCTAAGTCTTTTTGTTGATCATTATTATCTTTATTCCGATTTTTATAATTATCGTACTCCCGGTAATATCAATTTTCATACTTACGCATTCCGAGTAGGCTTTAATTTGGGAAAATAGTTGCAAGTTAAACTTATTTTTAACTGGAAATGGACATTCGAGAAATCTCTTCTGAAGAATTGTTGGAGTTTTTGAAACAACACAACGAAAAGTCGTTCCGAGCGAAGCAGCTGCACGATTGGTTGTGGAAAAAAAATATTGCTTCTTTTGAAGAAATGATCAATATTCCGAAAAGTCTGCAAGAAAAGTTGAAAGAAAATTTCTCTTTTCTGCAAACGAAAATTGAAACTGAAGTAACAAGTTCGGATAAAACGATAAAAATATTGTTTCGTTTGTTCGATGGAGAGCAAGTTGAAGGCGTGCTTATTCCTTCGCAAGGTCGGGTAACGGCGTGCGTGTCGTCGCAGGTGGGATGTGCCCTTAAGTGTTCGTTTTGTGCCACCGGAACGCTCGGTCTTACACGGCAACTCCGCTTTTGGGAAATTATTGACCAATATGTGCTGATGGATCGCCGCGCGGTGGAAGCATTCGGGACACCTATTAGCAATATCGTTTTTATGGGCATGGGTGAACCGCTATTGAATTATGATAGTGTCTTTAAAGCCGTTAAGATACTTACCTCTCCTGATGCGAATGCTTTATCGCCTTCGCGCATCACGCTTTCTACAGTGGGCATTACGACAGGAATTAGAAAATTGGCAGATGACGGTTTTAAGGCAAATTTAGCGGTGTCGCTGCATGTTGCCGATAATGACAAACGTTCTCAATTAATTCCTGTAAATCAAACCAATACACTTCAAGAATTACAAGATTCGTTACGTTATTATGTTGAAAAAACAAACCAACGGATTACTATAGAATATGTATTGTTATACAATATAAACGACAGTTTGGAAGATGCCGAAAAGTTGTGTCGTTTTTGTAAAGCATTTCCTGTGAAGATCAATATTATAGAATACAATGCTACCGATACGCGATTTCAACCTTCCCCATCGGAAAAAAAAGCGGCTTTTACGGCACATTTGGAGTCTAAAAATTTGATTGTAAATGTGCGGCAAAGCAGGGGGAAGGATATTGCGGCAGCATGTGGGCAGTTAGCCGGAAAAAGCAAAAAACTGTTACTTTTATGCTTATTTTTCGTATTTTCTAGCACCACTTTCGCACAATTTTACAATGGTTCACACCTCACCTTCGGCAAAAGCCGCGTACAATATCAAGAATTTAATTGGCAATTTTACCGAAATCCGCAGTTTGATGTCTATTTTTATCCTAATTCACGCCTCACTGCCGATTATGTAAATGCCGTTGCCCCTGAAATCATTAAAGAGATAGAGAAGCATTTTAACTTTACCTCAGATCGAAAATTGCAATTTATCGTATATCGTACGCAGTCTGATTTTAAAGAATCAAACTTTAACTATGACAATGATAATTTTTACAATCAAGCAGGAATTACAAATATTTACGGTTCAAAGATTTATATTTATTTTGATGGCAGTCACGCCAATTTAAATAAAATGATACGTGGCGGCATCGCTTCGGTGTATGCACGCGGCATTGTGCAAGGACAAACCTTGCGCGCCAACATGGCATCCGAATTTTCTATGGATGAACCCAATTGGTTTTATAGTGGATTGTCTTCCTACATGGCGGAAAGTTGGAATAGCGAATTGGATGCGCAAGTAAGAGACGGTATTACCTCCCGGCGTTTTAGAAGGTTGGATAATTTATCGCCTATGGAAGCGACGCAGACAGGCCATTCGTTTTGGTACTTTATTGTGGACAGATACGGAGAAAATGCTATTCCTACCATTCTGCACGCCTGCCGTTCAACAAGAAGTGTGGAAAGAGGATTTGCTTTTGCTACCGGTACGTCTTTCAAAGAATTGCTGAGAGATTGGTATCGTTTCTATGTGGTAACTTTTGCTAAAGATAAAAATCGTGAAAAACCGGGTACGCAACCTTTGGTGCAAAAACCAAGAAGAACACGCCATTACAGCGAATTAACTCTTTCTCCGGATGGCGAAAGTTACGCTTTTACTACCAATGAAGCCGGACAAATAAGAGTGTGGTTGAAAACACCCGAAGACAAAAGACCAAGAACCGTATTTCGAAGAAACGCCAGAACGGAAGATAATCCCGATCTGTCGTTCCCCAAATTAGCGTGGCATCCCGAAGGAGAAATTATGGGCTTCACTACAGAAGATAAAGGGCGTACGAAGGGAATTAAAACCGTGCAGTCTTATTATCATCCGGTGGTCGTAAAAACAAAAAAACGCCAACCACGCATGTTGCTTGAATTAGATAAGGTTACAGATTGGAGCTATCTTCCCGATGGTAGTGCACTACTGCTTTCCGGTGTAAAAAATGGACAGAGTAATATTTATCGATATCACCTTCAAGCACGTGGTTTAGAAAGTATTACCAACGATATCTATGATGATCTGAATCCACGTTTGTTAAATGATGGAAACTCTATTATTTTTTCATCAAACCGCCCTGAGGATTTGTTTACTAACCAAAGATTTCATAATAAAGAATCATTGAATTTTTATGATTTGTTTGTATATAATCCGAAAAAAGAGGAACAACAATTACTTCGCGTAACCCATACGCCGAATGCCAATGAGAAAAATCCGCGTGTAATGGAAAACGGGGAAATATTGTATTTGAGTGATGAAAATGGTATTAACAATCGGTATATAGCGAAATTTGACAGCACTATTACTAAAATTGATACAGCGGTACACTATGCGCATTTTGCCAAAACAGCACCGCTTACAGATTATGTTTATTCTATTTTTGAACAGGATTATCAACCTGTACCTAACATGTTAGGAGAAGTTTTATTTCATAGAGGAACAACACAATTGTATCAATTCCCTTTTGAAGAAGCGCAACCGCTTCCGCCTCTTACTCCCTCTGCCATGAAGCAAAAAACACTTGCTTTAACAGCGCAAAAGGATAGCATTAAAGCGAAAACTCTCCCCATACAGCTGACCAAAGACGGTAAACAGAGAGGGTTGCGCCAAATGCGTCGCAGTGATTTGATACCAAAAGTTACTTCAAATGAAAAAGATAGCATAATTCCTCAAAATAATGCGATGGGTTGGCAGCCGAATGCACTTACCGAAGGTATTGAATACAGACAACCCATGGCGCGCAATTATTATGTGCAATTTGCTGTAAACAGGATGGTAACGCAAGCTGATTTTAGCTTTTTAAATACTACATACCAGCAATTTACAGGAGGAACATCGCCTATTTATTTGAACACGGGAATAAACGCTTTGGTAATGGTGGGTATTAACGACTTGTTTGAAAATTACAGAATTACAGGCGGTTTTCGCGTATCTTTTGATTTATCGGGTACAGAAGTAATGCTGAGTTATGAAAATTTGAAACGCCGATTAGATCATCAAGTGGTTTTATATCGTCAAGCAATTAGCCAAGGGGTAGGGGGGAGGATTGTAAAGCAACATTCAAATAGCGTGTTTTACATTATGAAATATCCGTTTAATAGGTTTAATACCATGCACCTTACGTTTACGGGTAGGTATGAAAATTTTATTATTGGCGCTATTGACGATCGAACGTTGCGTACGCCCAACGAAAACAGATTTTGGGGCGGTTTTAAAGTTTCTTATGTTTATGATTCCAGTAAAGAATTATTTACCAACTTGTGGCGCGGATCAAAAGTTAAAGTTTGGGCAGAGTACAACCAATGCTTGGCAGTATTTGACGAAAAATTGAAATACGGAGAGGTGAATCTATTTGTGCTTGGGTTTGATGCCCGGAAATCGGTAAGGGTATTCAGAAACATGACTTGGGCTACCCGTGTAGCAGGCAGTACCAACTTTGGCACTGCGCGACTTGTATATTACATGGGCGGCGTGGATAATTGGATTTGGGCAAACTTTAACCGCGACAATTGGACCGATCTAAGCAAAAATTACGCCTACCAAACATTAGCCACCAACATGCGTGGTTTTGAGCAAAATATTCGAAACGGTACTTCTTTTCTATTGTTAAGTTCAGAATTGCGCGTGCCTTTTGTGCAATTAATCGCCGGAAGACAAGTGCCAAACAAGTTATTAAACTCGCTACAATTCTTGGTTTTCGGTGAAATTGGCACTGCCTGGACAGGTAGAACCCCTTATTCCCCGGACAACAGTTTATACACCCGCTGGATTCACAGCGGCAATATTACGGTTAGAGTAAACCGACAAGTAGATCCTTGGGTACAAGGTTTCGGTATGGGATTACGCGCCTCATTATTTGGCTATTTTCTGCGTTTAGATTACGCATGGGGATTAGAAAATATGCAGATTTACAGGAAGAACGGGATGTTGATGTTTTCGTTGGGATTAGATTTTTAGACTTACCAATCATGATGATCTTTTACACATCGAACAGAATATCCTGCGGGTTTAAACATGGCTAGAGAATAAATGCTAGGATCGTTGGATACGAGTACTATACCATAAGCAGCGTCACCATATGGTTCACGATCTTGAGTTCTTGTCCAAAAACGTGCAGAGCTGAAAACACCTCTGAAGCCTCTGTCTACATCGTAATAATACCATCCCGCAGGTTCAATGGAAAACCGGCTTGGATTAGAGGTGGTATTTATACTCTCAGCCCATGTGCTTGTTTTCATTGCTGCACCCGGATTTTCGAAACCTCCGCAGTGGATAATTAACTCCATCCATTCACTGGTAGTGGGAAGGTGCCATCCATCAGGACAAATACCTTGATGGTGAGAAAATGGAAGCATTCCAAGGCGTGTTTCACAATCATTAGCCTTCGCTGCTGCTGCCCAATTATATAAGAATCCAAAATTTGGGTTCCTAAGATGAGGTGTATGAAAGGCGCTATGAAAATACACAGGTCCATCTGAGAACCTATTTGCACCTCCTGCACGACCTTCAATAGGCGTACCATCTGCAAAATGTGTAACTCTTAAGTTTTCAATCATCCATACTCTTCTTCCATAACGTAATGTTAGATAAGTATTCCCATCTATGTCAGTTAACATTCCGTTTGTGGAGAAATATTTTTCTTCTCCCACCACTCTGTTATTAGAAGCATCAATAATAAAAGCCCTTAATGCGTACTCAGTTTCTTCTTTCAAATGGGTTATTGTAATAGAATAACTACCACCACTTGCTTGTGCATTACTTGTTTTCCAATCCGCTTCGGTAGTTTCCTTCCATTCAAAGCCAAATACCGTAATCTCTTCCGAACCTTTAGTGAAAGTGGCTATAAGAGAAGCTGTTGTAATTGCAACCTCAATCGGTTGCTTAGTCCAAATTTTAGGCGCCACATACTCTTTTTCCGGTTTATTACATGCCGAAGCAAATAAAAGCACAATACTAATAAATAAGTAAAATTGATTTGTTTTCATTGTAAAATAATTTACTTGCAAAGAAATTAAAAAAAATGAAAAAAACAAATTTAATAAATTACTATCACCAAACGTTCTTAACACATCGAACAGAATACCCCGCGCTTTTTAGCATGGATAGAGAATAAAAGCTCTGAATATCAGATAAAAGCACCATGCCAAAAGAATGGACTTCTCCTTCGGTTAGACAGCAACCACCAGCCTGAGTATTTGTCCAAAAACGTGCAGAGCTGAATACACCTCTGAAACTTCTGTCTGCATCGTAATAATACCATCCTGCAGGTTCAATAGAAAACCGGCTTGGATTAGAGGTGGTATTTATACTCTCAGCCCATGTGCTTGTTTTCATTACTGCACCTGCATTTTCGAAACCTCCACAGTGTGCAATCAATTCTCCCCATTCACCGGTAGAAGGAAGATGCCACCCATCAGGGCAAATGCCTTGATGGTGAGAAAATGGAAGCATTACAAGGCGTATTTCACAATCCTTAGCCCTTGCTGCTGCTGCCCAATTGTATAAAAACCCAAAATTTGGATCCCTAAGATGAGGCGTATGAAAGGCGCTATGAAAATACACAGGTCCATCCGAATCAGAATTTGCACCTCCTGCGCGACCTTCTACAGGTGTACCATCTGCAAAATGTGTAACTCTTAAATTTTCAATCATCCATACTCTTCTCCCATAACGTAATGTAAGATAAGTATTCCCGTCAATGTCAGTTAACGTTCCATTTGTGAAGAAACGACTTTCTTCACCCTCCACTCTATTATTAGAAGCATCAATGATAAAAGCTTTTACTACGTATTCGGTATCTTCCTTCAGATTAATTATCGTACTAGAATAGATACCATTATTTGCCTGCGCATTAATTGTTTGCCAAGCCTCTTCATTGGCTTCTTTCCATTCGAAGCCAAATACTGTAATATTTTCCGAGCCTTTAGTAAAAGTACCTACAAGAGAAGCTTCTGTTATTGTAACTTCAGTGGGTTGCTTGGTATAAACTTTAGGTGCCACATATTCTTTTTCCAGCTTATTGCATGCCGAAGCGAATAAAATGGTAATGCTAATGAATAAGTAAATTCGATTTCTCTTCATTGCGAATGAGATTTGCTTGCAAAAGAAACAAAAAATAACTTATTTTCGCGCCCAATAAAAAAAATATTACATACAATGAGCAAGTACCCTGAATACAAAGGACTTAATCTGTCTCAAATAGGAAAAGAAATTAAAGAATATTGGGAAAAAAATGAGATTTTTGAAAAAAGTTTAACCTCTCGCGAAGGAGAGATTGATTATGTTTTTTACGAAGGACCTCCTTCGGCGAATGGAACTCCGGGCATTCATCACGTGATGGCACGCGCCATTAAAGACCTGTTTTGTCGTTATCAAACTCTAAAAGGCAAGCACGTGGGGCGCAAAGGCGGTTGGGATACACACGGGCTTCCCGTAGAGTTAGGCGTGGAGAAAACATTGGGGATCACGAAAGAAGACATCGGTAAAAAAATAACGGTGGAACAGTACAACCAAGCCTGCCGCGATGAAGTGATGAAATATAAAGATATGTGGGATGATCTCACTGAAAAAATGGGCTATTGGGTAGATTTGGAAGACCCGTACATCACTTTTGATAATAAGTATATCGAATCCGTATGGTACTTATTATCTGTATTATACAAAAAAAGATTGCTGTACAAAGGTTATACGATCCAGCCGTATTCACCGGCTGCGGGAACCGGACTAAGTTCGCACGAATTGAACCTACCCGGATGTTACAAAGATGTGAAAGACACTACCGCAGTGGGAATGTTTCGCCTGAAAACCCACCAACCAGAAAATTTGAAATGTCCGTGGACAGGCAAAGAAAATTCGGGAGAGTTGCCGAATAATATCTATTTACTTGCTTGGACTACAACCCCTTGGACTTTGCCTTCCAATACGGCATTGGCGGTAGGCCCAAAAATTGAATATCTATTAGTAGAAACATATAATCCTTATTCGGGCGCTCCGATTAAAGTAATTTTAGCGAAAGAATTGTTGCACCATTATTTTCCTGAGAAAAACGCAGAATTACCTTTTAACGATTATAAACAAGGCGATAAGAATATTCCGTTTAGGATTTTAGCAAAAACTACAGGAACTCAACTGATAGGCAGCGAGTATGAACAGTTAATCCCTTATGTAAATCCGGGCGAAGGCGCGTTTCGTGTCATTGCAGGCGATTACGTAACTACAGGCGATGGCACAGGAATTGTGCACATTGCTCCCACTTTTGGTGCCGATGACAAGCGCGTGGCACAAGAAGCCGGCGTGCCTCCATTGGTAATGGTTGACCAACAAGGAAATCGCCAGCCAATGGTAGATAAAACCGGAAAATTCTATCTCATTGAAGATTTAGATGAAACATTTGTTAAAGAGCGTGTTAATGTAGATTTGTATAAAACCGTTGCCGGTAGATTTGTAAAGCCTGATTATGAAAAAGCGGAGGAGAAACATGAGGATACATTGGATGTTGAATTAGCAATTTGGCTAAAACAACAGGGCAAAGCATTTAAGATTGAGAAATATACACACAATTACCCGCATTGCTGGCGCACCGATAAACCTGTATTATATTATCCATTAGATTCTTGGTTTGTGAAAACCACCGATTATAAAAAACGGATGATGGAGTTGAACGACACTATTACTTGGAAACCGGCAGCCACCGGCTCGGGACGCTTTGGCAACTGGCTCGAAAACTTGGTAGATTGGAACTTGTCGCGCTCACGCTTTTGGGGTGTGCCATTGCCCATTTGGACTACAGAAGACAAACAAGAACAAATTTGCATCGGTTCAATCGAGCAACTTTACCAAGAAATGGAAAAAGCCGTAGCCACAGGGTTTATGAATGAAAATCAGTACAAAAACTTCATCCCCAACGATTTCAGTAAAGAAAATTACGCCAAAATCGACTTACATCGACCTTACGTTGACGAAATCTTCTTAGTTTCTCCTACCGGCAAAAAAATGACCCGCGAAACCGACCTCATAGACGTATGGTTCGACAGCGGCGCCATGCCCTATTGCCAATGGCACTATCCTTTTGAAAACAAAGAGCTTTTTGAGCAAAAATTCCCCGCCGATTTCATTGCGGAAGGTGTAGATCAAACACGTGGTTGGTTCTTTACTTTGCACGCCATCGCCACAATGATATTCGATAGTGTGGCGTTTAAAACCGTAGTGTCTAACGGATTAGTATTAGACAAAGAAGGCAATAAAATGTCGAAACGCTTGGGCAATGCCGTTGATCCGTTTGAAACGATTGAGAAATACGGCGCAGATGCCACACGCTGGTACATGCTCACCAATGCACAACCTTGGGATAATCTTAAATTTGACGAAGAAGGAATTAAAGAAGTGCAACGCAAATTTTTCGGAACGCTTTACAATACTTATAATTTCTTTGCTTTATATGCGAATATTGATAAATTTGCTTACAAAGAAGCTGAAATTCCTATTGAAAATCGCCCCGAAATTGATCGTTGGATTTTATCGGAATTAAATACATTAGTTAAAAATTGTGATACCAATTATACTGATTATGAACCTACTAAAGTAGGTCGTGATATTCAACAATTTGTAGATGAATATTTAAGCAACTGGTACGTACGCCTTTGTCGCAGAAGGTTTTGGAAAGGCGATTACAGCGAGGATAAAATCTCTGCCTACCAAACGCTTTATACTTGTATGATAACGATTGCCAAATTAGCATCACCCATTGCGCCGTTTTTTATGGACAAATTATTCATGGATTTAAACGCTGTTACTCAAAAAGAAAACGTAGAATCCATCCATCTTTCTGATTTTCCAAAGGTGAATGAAGCCTTGATTAACAAACCGTTGGAAGAAAGAATGCAGTTGGCGCAACAGATCTGTTCTATGGTGCTTTCGTTGCGTAAAAAAACGAACCTCCGTGTGCGTCAACCATTAGGAAAAATTATGATTCCGGTATTGGAAACTTCGAATTTTGTAGCACAAATCGAAAAAGTAAAAGAGCTTATTTTACACGAAGTAAATGTAAAAGAAATTGAATTTGTGGAAGATAGTGAAGGTATTTTCGTTAAGAAAATTAAACCGAATTTCAAAACATTGGGACCGAAATATGGAAAGATAATGAAAGCCATTGCCGCAAAAGTGGCTGAATTTACCCAAAAAGATATTGCCCTAATTGAAAAAGAGGGGCACATTATTCTTAGCATTGACGGTGAACAAGCCGACCTCCTTCTTTCTGATGTAGAGATCATTGCAGAAGATATTCCGGATTGGGTAGTTGCCAATCAAGGTGCATTGACGGTGGCGTTAGACATTAATATTACACAAGAGTTGAAAGAAGAAGGCTATGCCCGTGAATTGGTAAACCGTATTCAAAGCTATCGCAAAGAGAGCGATTTGGAGGTTACCGATACGATTTCGATTACCTTGCAAAGTAACCCTGAAACCGATGCTGCGTTTTGTAGATTTGCGGAATACATTAAATCGGAAACTTTGTGTAGAGAATTTAATATTGAACCGGAAATATACAATGCCAATAAATTACATCTTATTATTGTTGAGGGGATTGGAATTGATGCGTTAATTTACAAATAATATCTGTAGAGACGCATAATTATGCGTCTCTACGATTGATTATCATATTGTTCATATCGATCAATAATTTTCGTCACCAAATGATGCCGCACTACATCAGATTGGTTCATGAAAATAAAATCAATGCCTTTAATATCTTTCAAAATCTGGCTGGCCAATATTAATCCCGATTGTTGATGGCGCGGCAAATCTACCTGAGTTAAATCTCCGGTAATGAAAAACTTCGCGTTTTTTCCCATACGTGTCAAAAACATTTTAATTTGCGATTTTGTGGCATTTTGCGCTTCATCTAAAATGACATACGCATTATCTAATGTTCTTCCGCGCATAAATGCCAACGGTGCAATTTCAATCGTTTTGTCTTCCATGTATGAAAGTAGTTTTTGCATGGGCATCATATCCCAAAGTGCATCGTACAAAGGCTGTAGATAAGGATCGAGTTTATCTTTTAAATCGCCGGGGAGAAAGCCAAGATTTTCGCCGGCTTCCACTGCCGGTCGGGTTAAGATGATGCGACGCACTTGTTTATTTTTGAGCGCGCGCACTGCCAAAGCAACTGCGGTGTAAGTTTTTCCGGTTCCGGCGGGTCCAATGGCAAAAACCATATCGTTGCTGTCCACGCTTTCCACCATCTTTTTTTGGTTAGGTGTAATTGCCTTAATAATACGCCCTTCGCGCCCGTGCAACAATATTTCGTTGTTAATATTGCCTTTGTCCAAACGATAGAAAGAATCATCTTCCGCAGAGGTAATATTCAGCACATCGGTTTCGGTTACTTTTCCAAAACGCTCAAAATGAACTTGTAACAGTTGGAAACGTTGTTCAAAAAGCTCCACTTCCAAATCTTCGCCCACGACTTTTACTTCGTTGCCGCGCGCCGTAATTTTTAATTTGGGATAAATGTGCGTTAAAAGCTCAATATTTCCGTTGTTTTTGCCATAAACTCCTATAGCGGTGTGGGTTTCGAGGGTGATTGTTTTTTCCATTAAGGGAAGTGATGAAATTTGTGCAAAAATAATTTTTTATTTAAAATAGCCCTATTCGCTGAAAAATATGCATCAACTCTTCGTTGGTTTTTACTTTCACTTCACGGGCTTTGCTACCCATGGCAGGTCCTACAATGTCAAATTCTTCTAATTGATCCATCACTCTTCCGGCGCGGTTGTAGCCGAGCAACATTTTCCGTTGAATTAATGACGTAGAGCCCATTTGCGTTTGCACGATTAATGTAGCTGCTTCCATAAACATGGGATCAATCTCTCCAGTGTCAACGAAATCATCTTCGTTAATGTATTTTTCTGTTTCTCCAAAAGCAAATTCAGGTAACATAAATGCTTCAGGATAGGATTGCTGTCCCTCTATAAATTGAGTGATTTTCTCTATTTCTGAGGTGTCTACAAAAGCGCATTGCAGACGAATAAAATCACTATTGATAGAGAGTAGCATATCGCCCTTTCCAATGAGCTGCTCGGCGCCGTTTCCGTCTAAAATGATACGAGAATCAATTTTAGATGGTACACGAAAAGCCAAACGTGCCGGAAGATTGGTTTTAATCGTGCCCGTAATGATGTTTGCGGAAGGTCTTTGTGTAGCAATAATCAAATGAATACCAATGGAATGTGCTAATTGTGCTAAACGTGAAATGGGAATTTCTATTTCTTTTCCGGCAATCACGATTAAATCTGCAAATTCATCAATAATCACTACAATATAAGGCAAATAGCGATGCCCTAAAGCAGGCGATAATTTTCTTGCACAAAATTTCTCATTATATTCTTTAATATTTCTTGTTTTTGCTAATTTCAATAAATCGTAGCGCGAATCCATTTCAACACAAAGTGAATTAAGTGCTTGTACCGTTTTTTTTGTATCAGTAATAATAGGGTCTTTAACATTTGGAAGTTTTGCTAAATAATGTTTTTCAATAGAAGAATAAAAAGCAAATTCCACTTTTTTTGTATCAATTAATACAAATTTTAGTTCCGATGGATGTTTTTTATACAATAAAGAGGTAATAATAGTATTGAGAGCAACAGTTTTACCTTGCCCGGTTGCACCTGCTATTAAAAAATGTGGCATTTTAGTTAAGTCTATAATAAATAATTCATTATTAGTAGTTTTTCCTAAAGCAAGGGGTAGATCGAGATTATTATCTTGGAATTTCTCGGAGGTGATTATCTCTTTTATCGAAACAATTTGTGGGTTTTTATTAGGAATTTCAATCCCAATAGCAGTTTTCCCCTGGATAGGTACAATAATGCGAGTTCCGATAGCAGCTAAATTAAATATAATATCCTCTTCGAGATTTTTGATTTTTGAAATACGAATGCCATCGGCAGGTACAATTTCGTATAAGGTAACCGTAGGTCCCATTGTTACTGAGATTTGTTTAGTCAAAATACCATAATGCTTGAGTGTTGTTTCAATTTTATCTTTATTTTTCCACAACTCATTCATAATCTCCTCCCTATTCATCTCATTAATTTCGCAATCATTCAATAAGTCAAATCCTGGAAATTTATACAAGGCCAGATCTAAACGAGGCTCATAGTCTTCCAAAGGGAAAGTAGGGGTTAAATCTAAATTTATCATAATAATAACCTTCGTGATTAATTCAGTGGCAAAAATAAATAAAGATTTGTGTATTTTCGCGTGCAAATCCGATAACTCTGAAGAACTAAAAGTAACTACCAATGATCATAAAAGAAGATGCCGACAATATCTATATTGAAGATTACATCATTCCTAAGGGAAGAGAGAAAATCTATATTAAAGAAAGAGAGTGTGTTATTTGGTCAATATTGAGCAAATGGCTCTCACAAAATCCATTGAAAAGGAAGACAAACGTAGAGCTAAATGATTATATCTATCTGCGATTTGATGGTATGCAGGAAACAGTCAATAAAGCGGCACGAAATTACAAATCTACAATGGCAGTTTTTCAATTAGATTTTATACTTGCCAACGCAACGAAAGTTGGCACTGACAAACCACAGTCAAAGCGACAGGAAAAATTTTCGGAAATGATTATCATGAATGTGATTACGCCAATCTTTTTTCCCTATTTTGATAAAGTAAAAATGTTAGTTGGGGTAACCAAGCAAAAGAAAAGTGCAAAAAAAATCCAATATTCTATCACAGCCATTGAGTCGGAAAAGTAAAAAAATATCTTTCAGATTTACGCCGCAGGTTCGTGCATTGCTACTGAAAGATATTTTTTATGCGGCGAAAATACAACATTTTCTCAATCTACAAGTATTAGAGAAAACTTTCCTATTTTTGCATCGCAAAAAATCAAGCTAATACTCAGTCGTTTATGCTTCAGAAAACACATTACTACACCATCCCCATCTTCATTCCCGAAAAAGCCTGCCCTTTCAGATGCATTTACTGCAACCAATACACCATTGCCAACAAAGTACAATCGCCTTCTGTTGATGAGGTTAAGGAAACCATAGAAAAATACCTTAAAACCTTTCCTGAGCATGGGGTTAAAAAGATTGGTTTCTTCGGCGGAAGTTTCACCGGAATGTCAATCGAAGAACAAAACCAATACTTAAACATAATCTCGCCTTATATCAAATTAGATCAAATTGATTCCATTACCCTCTCCACTCGACCCGATTACGTTACAGAAGAAATTTTAGAAAATTTAAAAAACTACAAGATTGAAACCATTGAACTTGGTGCACAATCTTTAGACAATGAGGTGCTTGCAAAATCCGGACGTGGGCATAGCGTGGCTGATGTTAAAAATGCTGCCGCTTTAATTTTACAAAAAGGTTTTAAGCTTGGCTTGCAAATGATGATTGGTTTACCCGGAGACAGTTTTGAAAAAACGATGGAAACAGCGCAAGGCATCATTGATTTGGGCGCGCATTACACGCGTATCTACCCAACACTTGTTATCAAAGACACGCCATTAGAAACCATGTATAAATCAAGAAAATATACACCATTTTCTTTAGAGCAGGCAGTGGAATGGTGCAAACACTTAATGAAGCTCTTTGCTAAAAATAATGTAACGATTTTAAGAATGAGCTTACATCCTTCCGAAGGTATAATTACAGGAAAAAATTTAGTTGCAGGTCCTTTTCATATTTCATTTAAAGAATTAGTGTTAAGTGCATTATGGAAAGATACTTTAGATGAAAAATTAACAGGTAAGCATGGAGAAAAATTAGTTATTGAAGTTTCTTCAAAATCAATGAATGCGGCAATCGGTTATCAATCTTCCAACAAAAAATATTTGTTAGAAAAATTTCGTTCTGTTTCATTCAAAATAAATAACAATCTTATTGATAATGAATTTAATATCTGTATAGCCGATGCTCATTATTCACGATAAACGATTGCCCAAAAAGGTCATAATAAAACTTGGTGAATATGGAGAATGTTTGCCATTTTATTCAGAAAATATTACTTATCAAGAAATTTCCGGGCATCCTGATATTTTTTTCTTTCCTTCTGAAAATCATGTAATTGTTGCATCTAATACTCCATCATATTTTATCAACTTTTTAAAAAACAAAGGAATATCCATAAAAATTGGTCATAATTCTATTGGAAGTCAAAAAGAAAATTCAACTTGTTACAATGTAGTGATGACAGAAAACTTCATCATTCACAATAGAAAATTTACGGATACTGTTATTCTTGAAAACTTTAGCGATAAAACTTTTATCCATGTAAACCAAGCATATACGCGCTGTTCGTTATTGCCTTTAAAAAACGACACTTTTATTACTTCTGATAAAGGCATTGAAAAAGAGTTATCTAAGCACGGTTTAACATGTTTGTATATTTCACCCAAAGAGATATTGCTTCCCGGCTATCCGCATGGATTTATTGGTGGGTGTATGGGAGTTTATGAAAACAATATTTTTCTTATCGGCTATCCGAAATATCATTCGGAAGGAGAAAAATTAGAATCATTTTTACGAGAAAACAACTATAAATTAATTAGTTTATATGATGGAAAATTTTTTGATGGGGGAGGGGTGTTTTTTATACTTTTGCCGAAAATTTGAAACTTAATATAAGATAGTGCAACAAAAATCTTCTAAATACTACATTTACCTCCTCATAGCCATGTTTTTATGGGGAGGTTCTTTTGTGCTCACCAAGCACCTGCTTATTGATTTTAATCCTATTACCATCATTTTTACACGTTGCGTTATAGCTTCGCTCGTTTTTGCGGTTTTTTGCCTGATTGTGTATAGAAAGGAGTTTAAAATTGCAAAAAAAGATCTCAAGCTTTTTATTGGATTGGCATTTTTTGAACCTTTTATCTACTTCTTGTTTGAAACTTACAGTTTGCAACTTTGCGATGCTTCGGTAGTTTCTGTAATTATTGCTACTATTCCGTTATTTGTAGCATTGATGGCGGTTTTTATTTTCAAAGAAAGACTAAGTGGACTCAATTTTTTTGGCATATTCTTGTCTATCTCCGGCATTGTCATTATGTTATGGCGCAGCTTCACTCATGTTGATTTTAATTTGTTGGGTGTTTTTTTAGCATTTGGCGCTGTTTTTTCTACAATAGGTTACAATTATTTTCTCAGAAAACTTACAACCTCTTATAGCCCCATTATCATCATTACGTGGCAAAATATTTTAGGGCTAATCGCCTTTCTTCCTTTGGTTTTTATTGTGAATAATACTGAAACCGTTACATCACAATATCATGCTTTAAGGGATATGCAAAACTTATCTTTTATGCTGATTCTTGCAATTTTATGCTCTGCCGTTGCTTTTATTCTTTATATTGATTCTATGCGTACTTTGGGTATTGCACGCACCAACATCTTCATAAATCTCATCCCGGTTATGACGGCAATTATTGCATTTTTTGTATTGAGAGAAGAAATAACATTGCCTAAAGTATTGGGTATCATTCTTGTAATTGTAGGAATATTTTTAGTACAACAAAAACGTATTGCAAAAAAATAAAGATGTTACTTCCCGAAATTTATTATCTGCATCATGATGTTGTTTTTTTAGCAAAAGATTTGATTGGAAAATATCTTTTCACCAAAATTGACGGGCAACTTTGCGGCGGAATTATTACAGAAACGGAAGCATATAAAGGCATGGAAGACAAAGCGTGCCACGCTTTCGGAGGCAGAAGAACACCACGCAATGAAATGATGTATGCGCGAGGCGGCGTGGCTTACGTTTACCTTTGTTACGGAATTCATCCTTTGTTGAATGTTGTTGTCAATCAAAAAGATACTCCTGATGCTATACTCATTCGTGCCATTCATGCCACGCACGGAGAAGAATTGATGTTGAAACGCACCGGAAAGCCACAAATGAAATCGCAAGTTACCGATGGCCCCGGAAAAGTAACCAAAGCCTTGGGAATTACACTTGCCGATAACGGCGAATCTTTTCAAAACAAGCGTATTTGGATTGAAGACCGAGGGTTTGACTTATCGAAAATAGAGATTTTAAATACGCCAAGAATTGGTATAGACTACGCCGGAGAGGATGCATTTTTGCCGTATCGGTTTAAGATTTTTGAACCTTGATTTTATTAAGATTTTTAGAATTTACAAGATTAATAATCCTGGTCATCTTATAAATCTTGCAAAAATCAAGGTTCAAACAACTACCAAATGTGAGCATCCTCCTCCATCCACCTGTTTTGCGCACGAAGCGTTTGTTCAATCACATCACGCACACAGCCATAGCCGCCATTAGCAAATGAAATATATTCCGCAATCTCTTTAATTTCTGTACAAGCATCTGCCGGACAGCATTTTAATCCGCAAATTTTCATTAGCTCGTAATCGGGAATATCATCGCCCATATACAAAACTTCTTCCGGGATGATGTTATTTTTTTCAATATATGTTTGAAAACATGCTACTTTATCAGATACTTTAAGATATATTTCAATGCCTTTAAAACTTTGATAACGCAAGCGCATGGATTCACCAACACCGCCGGAAATAATGGCAACGCGGTACCCTTTTCTCAAAGCGTATTGCATGGCATAGCCGTCTTTTACGTTTGTAGCTCGAATTTGTTCGCCATCGGGCAAAACCCAAACTTTTCCATCAGACAAAATCCCATCAAAATCGAAGATAAACGTAGTGATTTTCTGTAGTTTTTCTCTATAATTGTGCATATTGAGATGTTTTTTAATTGCTATTCACAGCCTTTACTTCAACCATCTATCCAACCATCCAATAAACTCCCTTTGCCACAGAATGGAGTTTTGCGGCTTCGTTACAAAATGGGTTTCCTCAAAAAAGAATAAAAATTTGCTCGGAATGCCTTGTAATTGAGCCGCATTGTAAGCTTGCATGCCTTCTGCGTAAGGAATACGAAAATCCTTGCCGCCATGGATGACCAAAATCGGTGTATCCCAATTGCCTATAAAACGGTGCGGGGAAAATTCATAGCTATGCGGCGTCGGTTCTTTCCAATAGGGACCGCCTAAATCGTGGTTAACAAAGAACATCTCTTCGGTAGAAGCGTAAAAGCTTTCTAAATTAAACATGCCGCAATGGGCAATAAAAGCCTTGAAACGTTTGTTGTGGTTGCCGGCTAACCAAAATACGGAAAAACCACCGTAACTTGCGCCTACACAGCCTAATTTCGTTTCATCAACATAAGATTCTTTTGCTGCGTAATCAATTGCCGAAAGATAATCTTTCATGTTTTGACCGCCGTAATCTTGACTGATTTGGTCGTTCCATTCTTTGCCAAAAGTAGGCAAGCCTCTACGATTGGGTGCTACAATCACATAACCTTGCGAAGCCATCATTTGAAAATTCCAACGATAGGAGAAAAATTGACTCACGGCAGATTGCGGTCCACCTTGGCAATATAAAACAGCAGGATATTTTTTGTTCGGGTCAAAATTGGGTGGTAAAATGATCCAAACCAACATTTGCTTACCATCCGTTGTTTCTACCCAATGTTCTTTTACTGTGATAGATGCAACGTCTTTCAAAGTTTCATTATTAATGAAAGTCAATTGGGTTTGTTTGCCGCTACTGAGGTCAATATGAAAAATATCCGCCGGATTTTCCATAGATTCACGAATACCTATTAATGTGTTGTCTTGTAAAGAAATAGATTTGTAATTATGTCTGCCTTCGGTCAATTGTTTGAATTGTTTTTTTGCTAAATCTAACTCGAAAATTTGATAGGTTGCTTTTATTCCGCTAATAAAATAGAGTTTTTTTCCATCTTTACTAAATGCGAGATCTGAAGCGCTTTCTCCGAAATTAGCTGAATAATTGATCGTTACCCCTGTTTTTAAATCATAACCGATAATACGTTGAAGATCTGCTTCAAAACCGGCGGTTTCCATACTCGACCAAATCAAAGTGTTTCCATCGGGAGAGAAAATCGGATCCATATCATATCCCGGATTAGGAGCGGAAAGATTTTTGGTGGTTTTGTTAATAATATCATACAGATAAATATCCGAATTTGTGCTTATGGCAAAATCTTTACCTGTTTTTTTCTTAGAGGTATAAGCAATAAAGTTTCCATCGGGAGAAAAACGGATTTGCTCCAAACCTCCGTTGTTCGGAATGGGGCTTGCAGCGCGTTCACCTTCCATAATATCTATCACATTAGCCATGCTTGGATAGTCGGCAACGAAAATATGAGAGTAGGAATAATCTGTCCAATCATTCCAGTGGCGATACATCAAATCTTCGGTAAGTAAAGCATTTGCTTTGGGTAAATCGGGATGAAAGTCATGTACGTTTTTATCCAATTTTACCAATTTTGTAAACAAAATACGATTGCCTGTCGGGGCGTAGAGAAAACCTTCCACTCCGCCGTCAATATTTGAAATGGGCTTTGGATCAGAACCATCGGGATTCATTTCCCAAATTTGCATCACGTTGTTTACCGGCGCTAAATAGCCGATTTTTTTGCCGTCGGGGCGCCACAGTGCATTTTGCTCGCTGGCTTCTGTTTTTGTTAATTGTGTATAATTTCCTCCTTTTGTAGGCATTACATACAAATCTCTGTTTCCCTTGTTTTTTTCGACATCGAAATAGGTAATTCCAAACAAAATTTGTGTTCCGTCCGGTGAAAGCACCGCTTCGCTTACTCTGCCTAATTGCCACAGCAATTCGGGGGTATAGACTTGTTTTTGTGCTATTACGCTCATACTTAAACTGATTCCTAATAATGTTGCTAAAACTTTTACTTTCATACTGTTATATTTTTTATTTGAATGGGCGAAGATAGTATTTTTTGGTTTTAAAAAACACTTTACCCCTTGACAAAAGGTATTTCTATGGGTATATTTGCGATACATCATTCAATCTAATCATCTAACTCAAAATCAATATTATGCCAAAAGAGAAAATTATAGACAAGGTACTGCCGTTCAAAATAGGGGAATATACCGGCAATATGCCTAAACCTTTGATTGAAATTCCCACAGGTACAACACTGGAAGAGATAAAAATGCGCAAAAGAATCATCCGAGGTTTTTACGCAATTTGGAACGCTGCCAATCCTACAAAGCAAATATTTAACGCTAATTTGAAAGAATTTATCAATGTTCGATTTTTATCTATTCAAGAAACATCGTTAATTGCTGCAAATAAGTATTCATCTACATTTGCCCTAACACACTATTTTACAGAAATATTGGAACTTGCCCAAGAAATACGTCGAACACCACCCAAAAAACATAACGAAAACCAAAAGCGTTTTTCCGAAATAATTGTGTTAGAATATCAGAAAAAAGAATTTGGAACAATAAAACTCACAGTAGGGGTATTGCGTGGTAGCAGGCAACATATTCAATATTGTATCACTGCGATAGAATAAAAAAAGACTGCTTAACAACCCGCATCGTGTACAAGCAATAGTTATTAAGCAATCGTTTTTTCAATGCCGCGAAAGTACATTTTTTCTTGTAAAGCCAAGAAATCAAAGAAAGTTTATTATAACAACTATTTGTCCCCTCGTAACTCGATTCCATTCTAAAAATCAAATAACTAACATAAATTACTTATAAATAGATAGGTAGATAGATATTTTTTCTACTTTTGCTCCGATTTTAAAAATATGAAAACAATACACTATTTTTTGATAACCACCACACTGTTAATATCGAGCATTTTCTCGCTTCAAGCACAAACTACCGAAGGAACCAAGTTTTGGTTAACTTTTGGAAAAAATAAAGATTATGTTGATCCGACACACCAACCTAATTTCGGAATTAGAATCGCAACCGGCGCAAACCCAACCGTAGTGCACCTCAATTTTATCTATCTTGAGGAAACAGTAGTTTTAAATATTAATCCAAATGTGGTATATACTTATAATTTAACCCTTACGCAAAAGAATGCGATATATAATACAATAATGGGGAAAACTAATTACAGCCTTTACATTACAAGTAATGAACACATTTCAGTATATGTATTAGATTATTCTTCCAACTCTTCAGACGCTACTAATGTGTTGCCTGAAACATCCTTAGGTTCTGAATATTATCATATTTCATATCCATCTTATTCTTGGTCGGAAGTAGTGCCCATGTGCGATGCCTACGCTGTAGTAGCTATTAAGGATAAAACTAATTTGTATCATAATGGTACTCTGGAAGCGACACTTGATATGGGCGAAGTTTATTACAAAACATCAGGTGATGACATGACCGGCGCTCACATAACAGCCAATAATCCGGTTGCTTTTTTTGCTGTAAATCAAAATGCTAATGTTCCCTATATAGACAATACAAGCGCCGGCACTCGTTTAATGCAACAATTGGCTCCTGTAAATACTTGGGATAAAACCTTTTTTGTTCCGGTTACACACTTTCCAAAAAATATTGTACGAATTGTTGTATCTGAAAACAATACCAATATTACGCAAAAAGGGGGTATAATAAGAACAGACGTGCCTAATGCACAAACTAATCTTACAAATCTCCAAGTCGGACAATTTGTTGAATTAGATATACATTTAGATAGCGCCGGTTGCTATATTCAAGCCGATAAACCTGTTGGGGTTTGCACTTATATGACAAACTGGAACTATTCAGGAGTTTGGAGTACATCATCTCCTGCTCAATGTTGGGTGCCCGGAATAAATCAAAGGGTTTCAAATGTAAGAATTGCCTCATTAGTACCCAATTTTTTCCACTATTTAGATACACACCATGCTTTAGTAGTTACGCCTACAACTACAAAGAACAATACCGGTGTTTCTATAGGCGATGCGGATCCGGTTCCTTTGTTCGGAGGAAATTGGAAGGACAATGCCGCAGCGGGCATGTCTTTCTATACCATGCCATTAACCGATCACTCCGCATCCTATCTCTTTTCTAATCAAGATGGGCTTATTATTTTGGGATACGGTTTTTGCGCCGAATACGTAATTCAAACCTATTACTACCTTGCCGGTTCCGCCATGCGCGATTTGGATGCCTACTTTACTGCCAATGATATTCACTTTCAGGTTTTGAAAGATACGCTAATCTGTGAAGATTTGATTACATTCCGGGCGGAAATTGAAGGGTTGCATCCCACACATCCGGAAAGAATAAAATGGTATATTGACGGAAAAGAAGAAGAGGCAGAACGTAATAAATTGGAATGGAGCAAATCTTTTTCCGGCGGAACGTATGAAATAAGAATGTGGGTGCGCTATGCGAATGATGACACTACATCTAAAACAGGTACGCTGATAATATGTAATTTCGAGTCAGAGTTTTATGTAAACAATATTCATCATCAAGATTTGAATGACACGACTTTCTGTGAAAGCAACGTAGTCAATTTTCGGGCAGAAATAGAAGGGCTACACGAAACAGATCCGGAAAGAGTAAAATGGTATATTAACGGAGAAGAAGAAACTACTGAACGTAATAAGTTAGAATGGAGCAAAGCCTTTATCAACGGAAAATATAACATTGAGATGCGGGTACGTTATTCAAACGGTGAAACGGAGTCTTTAACAGGTACTTTTACGGTTCATGTCGGTGGGTTTATTAAGATGCGGAACGTTCGGCATTGATACGAGAAAAAATTTATCTTCGCCGCCAAAAATTTAAAATAATGAGCGAAGATATTTTTCAAGGCTATAAAGGAGATGCTTTAGCATTGCTAAAAAAATACAACGTGCGCGTTTGGGGCACGGCAGAAGTAAAAACCACTCGCGGCGATTTTTCCGGAACGATTTTGCCGAGAGCCATTTTTGACGATGATAAACACATCGTAATGAAAGTGATTACGGGTTATAATATTGGTATTGATACTGATACAATTACCGATATGAAAGAAACAGGCTATAAAAAAGCCAATTATAAAATTCCGGAAAAAGAGTTTCCTAAAACACCCGGACTTCCACAAGTAAAACTTTTAGGAACAGGCGGCACAATCGCTTCGCGTTTAGACTATAGAACCGGAGCCGTGATTCCGGCATTCTCTCCGGGCGAATTGTACGGCGCCGTTCCCGAATTAGCCGATATTTGCAACTTGGAGACCGAGAAGGTTTTCGCTGTTTTCTCTGAAAATATGGGGCCTAAACAATATGTGACATTGGCGCAAAAAATTGGCGAAGAGATTGAAAAAGGCGTGGATGGTATCGTAATCGGGCACGGAACCGATACGTTACACCATACCGGCGCGGCTTTGACGTACATGTGCCAAGATCTTCCGGTGCCGGTGGTTTTGGTAGGTTCACAACGCTCTTCCGACCGCCCCAGCTCCGATGCTGCGCTGAATTTGATGCACGCTATGACTGCATCCGGACACGGTAACATTGCCGAAGTGCTGGTGTGCATGTTCGGTCCAACTTCCGATGAATACGGGTTTTTGCACAAAGGAACACGCGTGCGCAAAATGCACTCTTCGTACCGCTCTACTTTTAGAACGATTGGCGACACACCCGTAGCAAAAATTACAAGAAAAGGCGTGGAGCCGATTCATACGACTTTTAACCCAAGAAGAAAAGATAAAAACGTAAAAATTGTACCTACTTTTGATGATAGGGTAGCAATGTTGTATTACTATCCCGGAATGAAACCTGATATGTTAGACGCAATTACCGACAACGGCTACAAAGGCGTGGTGTGGGTAGGCACCGGATTGGGGCACGTGAATAAAGAGATGTATCCGGCGATTGAGCGCGCGCATGCCGCCGGCGTTCACCAATATATGACCCTGCAAACCATTTGGGGCTACGTACACATGTTTGTGTATGATACCGGCAGAGATATGATGAAAAAAGGGATTGTGCCTTGTGGCAATATGCTGCCTGAAGTGGCGTTCATTAAGTTGGGATGGGCATTAGGGCAAACCCACGATTTTGAAGAAGTTAAAAAATTGATGCTCACGCCAATTAACGATGATATTACGGAGCGCGAACCCTATAACGGCTATTTGGTATATCAGGGTGGCGTGCCGGAAGTAGAGGAGTTTGTGCGCCAAGTACGTAAATAAGAAAATTCACAACATATTTTAAACCATTTTATTATGAACGATTTAAAACAGTACATCGAAACCAACAAGGATCGCTTCTTGGAGGAACTTTTTTCTTTATTACGAATTCCGTCCGTGAGTTCTAATCCGGAGCACAAGCCCGATATGTTAAAATGCGCAGAACGCTGGAAAGAGCTGCTTTTGGCTGCCGGTTGCGACCGCGCCGAACTTTATCCCACAAAAGGAGCTCCTGTGGTGTATGGCGAAAAAATCATAGATGAAAATGTGCCAACTGTTTTGGTATATGGGCATTACGATGTTGTTCCGGTAGAACCGTTGGAATTATGGAAAACGCCTCCTTTTGAGCCTACTATTATTGACGGAAAAATTTATTGCCGCGGTGCAAATGATGATAAGGGGCAAGCGTTTATGCACGCCAAAGCATTTGAATATTTGGTAAAAACAAATCAATTGACTTGCAATGTGAAGTTTATGATTGAAGGCGAAGAAGAAGTGGGGTCAAAACATCTATACGATTTCTGCAAAGATCATAAAGAAATGCTTAAAGCCGATGTTATTCTAGTTTCCGATACCAGCATGATTGATTCTGAAACACCTTCTATTACGGTAGGTCTTAGAGGCTTAGCTTATCTTGAAGTAGAAATTACCGGTCCAAACCGCGATTTACACTCCGGATTGTTTGGCGGCGCCGTTGCCAATCCTATCAATATCCTATGCAAAATGGTCGCTTCTATCACCGATGAGAAGAACCGGATTACCATTCCAAATTTCTACGATGATGTTCTTGAGGTTTCTAAAGAGGAGCGCGCCTTAATGGCACAAGCGCCTTTTGATGAAAAAGCATACAAAGACGCGCTTGATGTAGCAGAATTATGTGGCGAAGAGGGATATACGCCGATGGAACACGTAGGCATTCGCCCAACATTCGATTTGTGCGGTATTTGGGGCGGTTTTACCGGAGAAGGCACCAAAACGGTGTTGCCCTCAAAAGCATACGCAAAATTATCTATGCGCATTGTGCCCAATCAAAAGCCGGAAAAAATAAGCGAACTTTTCAAAAAACATTTTGAATCCATTGCACCTAAATGCGTAAAAGTAGAGGTTAGACCGCATCACGGCGGAAACGCTTACGTTTCTCCGCTTGACATGCCGGCATACAAGGCTGCTGAAAAAGCATTTGAAGCAACCTATGGAAAAATGCCCATCCCAACGCGAAGCGGCGGCAGTATTCCTATTATTGCAGGTTTCGATGATATTCTCGGCATAAAATCTATCCTACTCGGATTTGGCTTGGAAGCAGACGCTATTCACTCGCCTAACGAAAGTTATAGATTAGATCATTTCTACAAAGGCATTGAAACGATACCTTATTTTTACAAGTATTTTGCGGAAATGAAGTAGGGTAGGAGTGTTGCGTATAGCGTACCCTATTTCTTCCAAATTCCTTTCTCTCAAAAATGCACTTTTTGTAAAAAGTGCATTTTTAAAATACTTTTTTGCTTAAAAATCGACTTTTTCTGCATTTTAGAGAAATTGCTCAAGAACAGTGTGAAAATTGCTTAACATCGTATACCGGAACCTCTATCTCTTTTTGTAGCGCTTCCACTAATTTTTTAGAATCTATATGCGAACCCTGTGGAGACACCGGGTTTACGCATATTGCTACTAACTTATTTTTATTCAGCACTTTTAGTTTTCCTCCGGCACGAAGATAATGGTTTAATACATCTTTATCTACAAAAATCTTTGTAAAATCTTTAGCTACTAAGGTTGTATTTTTGACCTCTTTGTGTATTTTTAAAGTATTTAATAATGAATTGGTTATAATTCCTGTAACATAAAGCGTATTTCCGTGTATAAACAGTTCATTTTTATAAGCATCTAATAATAACGAAGATGGGATTTTTAAATCAATATATTCATTTTCTGTTAATGCGTATATTCCTGTTTCGAAATTTTCAATTTCAGCTTTTAAATTTGTTTTAAATTCTTCAATTTGAGCAAGTTGATAGGCGAACTTCGTTTTGCGAACTAATTCAGAAAGTACCGGTGTTAAAACAGCGCCTGTGGTTAAAATCAAGGATTCGGATAGGGTAGGAGAGGCTAACGATTTTCTTGAGAGTGCGCCATCGGTAATCACAAAATCGAAGTCTTGGGCGTAAAGTTGCTCCATTACTTGTTTTAGCCAAACTGTTGTGTTGGGCCCCGACAAGATTACTTTTCCGGAAGTTATGGCTTTTGCAAATACTAATCTTCCGTGTGAGGTACTTCGTTGCGAAATATCAATAATTTCTGCCGTCAGTTTCTTTTTATGGTAGAAATATTCGGAAGTAACGAATCCCATGCCTTCAAAGATTTCAATTTCAGGTTTTTGAGTTTGTGTTACTAAATCGGTTTGTTCACCATCAATTCCAATAGAAGTAATGGCAATTTTCCTGTTTTTTTCTTTAAATTGATGCAGTAAATAATTTAAACAAGTGGTTTTACCGGTGTTTTTCTCCATTCCAATGATGGATAGGCTTTTATAAGGCTGCAATTCTTCTATTAAGTGCATAACCGGTTACTTGTGAGATACCAATTCTTGCGTTGAGAGCAACTTGCCTTTTTTGTCGTAAGTTTCGGTTTTTACTGCGCCAACGCCCTTGGCATACCAAGTTATGGATGTGCTTTCGTGTTTGCTACCCACCGCAGTAACGTTATTTTTTTGCGAAACCTTATAGCATTTATAAGTGCCTGCTTCTACAATAACATTTTCTATGTCAACACATTCTATTTCTGTCATTGTTGCAGAAAGGTTAATAAAACCCATTTTTATTTTTACAGAAGCATCGGGAAGTTTTTGTCTTACGACGAGATTGCTGGGAATTTTCATAGCCGTACCAGTCGCTTGCACATCATCGAGACCTTCGATTGCGCCAAATACTTCTTTCATATCAAGATACATGATATCGTCTTTTATTACAACACGATAATTGAAAACAAGCGGTTTATCGTTGCCGGCGGACTTTCCTTTTTCGTCAAGTATTTCAGTTTCATAAGCAATAGCAAAGGCGTTTTTATCTCCCGTAATTGATTTGATAGTGTTTCGTGTTTGTGCAGTTGTTTTACCTTTAGCATCTTTGCTAACAAAAACTTGCACGGCACCCTCTTTCATTGCAAAAAAAGCATACTCGCTCTCCGAAGGCGTGTAAGGCGTATTGCTTACTTGGGGAATCTCTTCGGGCGTATCTTCTGTTTCTTGTTGCGTTTTTTGTGCCTTTTCAGCTTCTTTTTCTTTCGCTTGTTCTTCTTCAGATTTTTTGGCAGCATCATCAATGGCTTTGGTTGTAGCTTCTTCCGCCTTTTTTTCCACAGCGTTATTAATGCCGCGATTCACGGCGCGTCCAATGCCAAACTGAGCGGATACACTGTAGCACATAGCTAAAAAAACGATGGTAATGAGTAATGATTTAATGGTTTTCATATTTCCTTCTTTATTTGGTTAATAACATGTAAACAAATGGAGCTAAAATAATTCCTATAATTGATATTATGTTAAATAGGATATTGTTTACCCTTGTCTTTTCCACTTCCTGAAGAAACTGCTTATCCTCAACCCAATTACACCAAAAATAGCTTCTTTGAAAATTCCGGCACTCATTTTGGAGGTTCCTAAAGTTCTATCTTTAAATATTATAGGAACTTCAATGATTTTAAAACCTAATTTATGTGCATTAAATTTCATTTCAATTTGAAACCCATAGCCCACATGTTTAATTCTTGAAAAATCAATCGCTTTCAAAACTTCAGTGGAATAACACATAAAACCTGCTGTAGTGTCTTTTACAGGAATTCCTAAGATAAATCGCACATACATAGAGCCATAGTACGACATCAACAAGCGCGACATGGGCCAATTAAGCACATTTACCCCTTGGCAATAACGTGAACCGACTGCTACATCGGCATTATTCTCTAAAATAGCAGTATATAAACGTTCTACATCTTCCGGATTATGCGAAAAATCGGCATCCATTTCAAAAATATAGTCGTAATTTCTTGCTAATGCCCACTTAAAACCGTGAATATAAGCAGTTCCCAAACCTAATTTGCCTGTACGCTCCTCAATGAAAAGTCTATCTGGGAACTCTTCCATTATTTTTTTTACAATACTCGCTGTGCCATCGGGCGAGCCGTCGTCAATTACCAGGATATTGGAATCAGTTACAGTGAAGGTTTTACGAATAATATTTTCAATATTTTCCTTTTCATTGTAGGTAGGAATAAGAATTACTTTTTTGTCGGTTTTTACTTCCATTCTTAAAATCTTAAATTTTTAAATCTTAAATTTTACTTCTTCTGCAAAATAATATACACAGGAAAATGATCACTATATCCGCCCAAATAACTTCCGCCGCCATAACTTCTAAATGGGTATCCTTGATATGAACCTGATTTTGTTATCAAAAAATTAGGACTAAAAACGTGTGCCGAAATAAACTTATAGCTATTTGGTCTCGGACGCAACAACGCGTAAGAAACTATAATTTGGTCAATCATTTCCCTGTTACCTCGAAAAACGTAAGATCCGAAACCATCTCTATACATTTTCCACATAGGGTTAAAAAGGTCGAGCGGTGTTACCTCATTAACTTTTCCTTTTGCTCCAAGCCCTACCGTAATACTTTTTGCATTAGGATTATCATTAAAATCGCCCATTACTATAATTTTCGCATTGGGATTTACATTCAGTAGCGAGTCAACAATAGATCTTGTAAGTTTAGCGGCAGCCATTCGCAAGGGATTGCTGCGCGCCTCCCCTCCCCTCTTCGATGGCCAATGCCCTGCTATAAAATACAGTGTATCAGCTTGATCTAAAACACCAACAAGAAGTAATTGATCTCTGGTTTTGAATTCCGGTTTTTCGGGAATCTTCAATTCAAAATGTTGGAATGCTATACGTTCAAATCGTTCGCTTTGATAAATAAAAGCGACATCTACGCCACGCCGATCAGGAGAATCGTGATGAGCAACCTTATACTTAAAAGGTTTAAGCGCTTCTTGAGCTACCAAATCGTTCATTACACGTTCGTTTTCCACTTCACAAACTCCGAGCACTACTACCCCACCGTGTTCTTTTCCCATTTCGGAAATTGCAAAAGACAAATATTTCAATTTATGATGGTACCGTTCCAACGTCCATTGATAGGCGCCGGTGGGCAGAAACTCACTATCATCAGCGATAGAATCTTTTTCTGTATCATACAAGTTTTCAACATTATAAAACCCTATAACAGCTGTTTTTTGCGCTTGTATTTGTATACACAAAAACAGCAATGAAATGATAAGAAAAGAGGTAATTTTTTTATGGTACATATTCGTAAAAATCGAACTGCAAATTTATATGAAAATTCTCCGATTACCATTAATGGGCAAAAATATTTTTTTACTGATATTGTGAATAGTACGGCAAAACGGAGAAGGAAATGTAACACCATTATAATTTCTCTCGAAAATTTGTATCTTTGACATTGCAAATAGTAAATTAGTTGAAAGATTGGGGTTGGATTTGTTGTGATTTGCTTTCAAAAGTTTGTATCTTTGACATCGTGAACAGTATTAAGTAGAATTGATTTGGAAAGATTATCGTTGTGATTTGCTTTCAAAAGTTTGTATCTTTGACATCGTGAACAGTTTGATATGGAAAGCAGAAAAGAATTTCATGTTGTGATTTGCTTTCAAAAGTTTGTATCTTTGACATCGTGAACAGTCTTAATTCTATAGGCATTTCCGCGCTCAAGTTGTGATTTGCTTTCAAAAGTTTGTATCTTTGACATCGTGAACAGTTACTTTTGAAAAAGCGGAAAAAAGATTGTAGTTGTGATTTGCTTTCAAAAGTTTGTATCTTTGACATCGTGAACAGTGTGTTGGCACCGCCGCCGAAAGCGACATAGGTTGTGATTTGCTTTCAAAAGTTTGTATCTTTGACATCGTGAACAGTCAGATAAAAAATTAATACAGCAATTAGATAGTTGTGATTTGCTTTCAAAAGTTTGTATCTTTGACATCGTGAACAGTTGTCTCTGCTGGCTCTCTGGCTGATTGTTTGTTGTGATTTGCTTTCAAAAGTTTGTATCTTTGACATCGTGAACAGTTATTTATCCAAAATATATAATTGAAATAGCGTTGTGATTTGCTTTCAAAAGTTTGTATCTTTGACATCGTGAACAGTATTCAGCATATTTTACTTCATTTAATCCAAGTTGTGATTTGCTTTCAAAAGTTTGTATCTTTGACATCGTGAACAGTTGTAATGAATTATAAAAACTTATCAACACGGTTGTGATTTGCTTTCAAAAGTTTGTATCTTTGACATCGTGAACAGTCCCTAGGCACAGTTACCACAGGTAGAATAGTTGTGATTTGCTTTCAAAAGTTTGTATCTTTGACATCGTGAACAGTTTATTTGTCTTCAGAACAGGTGCAACGTGTGTTGTGATTTGCTTTCAAAAGTTTGTATCTTTGACATCGTGAACAGTGACAAATAAGACAGGTACCGCAAGCGACGGAGTTGTGATTTGCTTTCAAAAGTTTGTATCTTTGACATCGTGAACAGTATGACGGCTCGACCATCTTTCAGCTCGACGGTTGTGATTTGCTTTCAAAAGTTTGTATCTTTGACATCGTGAACAGTGGTGACTCTTTTATTAACCAAGGCGCTCAGGTTGTGATTTGCTTTCAAAAGTTTGTATCTTTGACATCGTGAACAGTTCAACTCGTTTTCTTGACGGCGGATAAAGGTTGTGATTTGCTTTCAAAAGTTTGTATCTTTGACATCGTGAACAGTAATAAGGCATGCCGGAATAGCTGGAATAAAGTTGTGATTTGCTTTCAAAAGTTTGTATCTTTGACATCGTGAACAGTAAAGTATGCGGCTGCAAACATCTTTCGACGTTGTGATTTGCTTTCAAAAGTTTGTATCTTTGACATCGTGAACAGTAATAGCGATAAGTATCCTTAACACTATTAAGTTGTGATTTGCTTTCAAAAGTTTGTATCTTTGACATCGTGAACAGTTTTAACAATCCTCTAACCGTTCAGGAGCAAGTTGTGATTTGCTTTCAAAAGTTTGTATCTTTGACATCGTGAACAGTTCCGACTCGCCGTAAAGATCTAAGTCGTATGTTGTGATTTGCTTTCAAAAGTTTGTATCTTTGACATCGTGAACAGTTAAAGGAGGTTAAACGTATTTTTGCGTGTTGTTGTGATTTGCTTTCAAAAGTTTGTATCTTTGACATCGTGAACAGTCTCCTCTTTGATGGCAATACCGGCGAAACAGTTGTGATTTGCTTTCAAAAGTTTGTATCTTTGACATCGTGAACAGTTTTTTTGGATTAAACGTACATAATATTTTGTTGTGATTTGCTTTCAAAAGTTTGTATCTTTGACATCGTGAACAGTTCACAATCTCGCGCCCATTTAACGACTACGTTGTGATTTGCTTTCAAAAGTTTGTATCTTTGACATCGTGAACAGTACGATGTGAGTATCAAAATGATAAACAACGATTTACAAAGATTATTAGAAATTAAAAAATCTGTTCGCTAAACAAAAAATCTCGTCAATAATGACGAGATTTTTTGTTTAAATGAAGTTGATTTTATGAAAGAAAATTGTTCTTTTTGCGGATTTTTTCTTAAAAAGTTTCAATTATTGACATAACGCAGCTATTTTTCTCCAATTTTGTTACTTGAAATTTTGGAGTATCCAAATATTTTTTCAAAAAATATTACATCCTATAACGTCGTTATAGGACAATCCCAAAATCCCCTTCAAAATTTGAAGGGGTGGACGGCTGGACGCTGAGAAATACGCAATACTGAACCTTACGAAAATACCGAAGCGGACAGTTGGAAATTACATTGTTGACTTTTATGTAAAGTGCTTAGGATTGGTCATTGAAATTGATGGAGGAATACATCAATTTCAAGAAGATTATGATGCACAAAGAACGGTGTGTTTAGAATCATTAGGATTAGTAGTTTATAGAATATCTGAGGAAAATGTACGCCTTTATATGAGTACGGTTTTGATGAATTTGGCAGATTTTATTATTAAAACATTTGGTAAAGAATAGATGATATAAACTACCCCGTCTCGCTTCGCGAACCACCCCTTCAAAATTTGAAGGGGATTTTAGGCTTGCCTTCATTGCTTCGTAGTAGGGCATAAATATAATCAGTTTTTTCTCAAAAAAGTTCCAATTGTTGACTTGGCGCAACAACTTCTTTCTCTTTTTTACAATAAAACAATTCCATTGAACCAAATTGTTTATCTGTAATGGATAAAATTCCAACATAACCTTTTTCCGGCAAAAGTTTTTTCACTCGCTTAATATGAACATCTGCATTTTCTCTACTGGCGCAATGGCGCATGTAAATGGAAAATTGAAACATAGTAAAACCATCTTCAAGTAATTTTTTTCGAAATTGTGCGTGTGCTCTTCGCTCTTTTTTTGTTTCTGTCGGAAGATCGAAAAATACAAGTACCCACATAATTCTGTATTCACTGAAACGTTCCATATCATCCAAAACTTGGATAAACAATTTTGCGACTTCCTCCCAAAAAACATTTAGCGAGTGAAGCAGTGGTTTGCCCAACGGCAATCATCAATGGACTGCGTTGCCCATTAATAACCACATCTAAAACAGGAATTTGCAACAATTGCATTTTCATTTCTTTGGTTAATTCGTTAGGCAGAAAATTTTCTGCCCCTACAATTTCTACCACTAATTTATCTACAAATGGGCGATACGGTTCCATAATATCATCCGCTAAACAATAAGCGTTGTAGCGATTATGGTGATGAATGCCCAATGTGGGCAGTAAACCACTTGCCACCAATGCGCGTGCTACAATTGCCCGTAAAATAGCATATCCATAATTCAACAGGTTGTTTGGTGGCTCCCCTTCCCTATCTCGTTTGAAATTTTTGAAAAGATTTGACCAATAGTAAACTGCTGCACGTGCCTCCATATTATCTGCATCGCCGCTACGAACCTCATCAACCCATTTTAGCATGTTACGCACCTCTATTCCACGACATTCTTTTAAAACATACGCCTGATTTTCTATTTTTGCTTGAACTGTTTGTTGCCACAATTGTTTTTTTAGCGGAAGTGATGCTTCAATCTGTGCTCTAAAACGTTCGTTTTGAACAGTATGTCCTACTAAAGGCAAAAGCAAACCCACAGGCATTCTATTGCTTCCGCAAGTAATTAAAGCGCTGTTATTTTCAAGCAGCGCTTCAATTAATCCGTGTGTGATAGTAATCTGTTTGTTATCTAAAATTACGATTCCTATATCTTCAATCGGAATGGTTTTGACGTTTTCTGTTTTAAACGAATCAGGTAATGTACCGTTTTTCTCTATTTCAGGAAATTTAATGACTAACTGTTTGTTTTTTAAACTGAGGTAGGCGGGGTTTTCGAAATAGAGGGTGCGTTTTATCATTTTGATTTTAATTAAATGTTATTCATCTTGATAATACTCATGATATACATCGGCAATTGCCTCGCCAAAACCATAACCGCACGACGAAGCCCATTTTAAGCATTGCTCAACACGGTTCTTAAAAGAATCTAACAAGTCGTTTTTATGCAAAAACTTTAGTGTTGCTACAAAACTATTGTAGGCTCCGTTATAAAATGGCCCACTCATGTCGCCGTAGTGATAAGTATATTCGCAAGCACATTCGGGCAAATACAACATAACATCGGCTAATGCTTCGGAAGAAGGTTGTAAATATTTAAAATCGGAGATGATACGTTTTGCAATTGAAAATTTAAAACTGCCTCGTTCAGGATTTTCTACATGAAGTTCCTTGCGCATAAGTTTCTTATACTTTTTTGCCAATTCTTTTTCATTGCGTGGATTGAGATAAAAATTGTAGAATTCTTTTACCGCTTTGTTTTTTTCGTATAAATCTAAGATTTGATCTATTAATTGCTCTTTGGTGAGTTTTTGGAGTTCTTTTTTAAGGATAGGTTTTGACATAATTGTTCTTTTATTGGAGACTTGGATAATTTTATTGAGGTTGAAATTTTAGCTTAAGTAATGTAAGTTATTTTTAAGTTTTGGTTATTTTTCATTCCCCACTATTAAATCTTTTTTTTGCCTCGTTACTCTTGCCTGAAATGAACGCCCTAAATTCAACTTTTTCTTGACAATCCTGAGATTTGCCTTCTCTGTATGATATTGCTTGAATTTTTCTTTCAATTCTATATCCGCAAGTTCATTTATGTCTCCAGCAACTTCTATATACTCTATATTTTCGAGATTCAGATTATTCAGTTCAATAAACCTGTCAACAATTATTGAAAAGGTATTCGGTTGTCTATGGTCAACTGTTAGATTTTCATATTTATCAAGTTCTCCTGTTTCTTGACACTTGACTTTTCCTTTTTTTGAAGTTTTTTTAAAATAAGCAAGTTTCACATTTCTTAAATCTTCTCGAATTGCCTCTCTACACGCTTTACAAAATTTAGTGAAACTTGTTTGCGGTGAGCTTATTCTTTGTATGTAAGAAATAATTACCATTGAACCGTCAAAACGAACTAATTCAAATGCTTTTGTGTTATAATAATGTTGTAATTTTGAGACTCTAACTTTTTCAATCCCAACACCTATCTTTTCCTCTTTATTAGGGTGTGTTTCAAGTAAATCTAAAATATCACTAAAATCACTATCATTTAAAAATTCTCCAAATTCGTAAGAATTTAGAATAGTTTTGTAGTGATTTAACGCCTCTTTTTTGGTTGCAAATTCTTTTGTTCCAATTTTTATCTTTTTACGCATTATTTTTATTATAAATCAGTTATACCATGACTATTGTGGTTTTACATCTCCTAAACAATCAATTTTTACTTTGAACGGATTAAGTGAAAACAATGTTGATAAACTTTGGATTTTAACAAAGCGTTTGCTTATTTTAGCATTATTGTCATCATTCAATTGGGTTTCCAAATGGTGGCGGAAAACAACTTCTATCTGTTTTTTGTTCCCAAAAATTTTCTGCACTCGATATAAATTTTCACTAATTTTCCTATATTCTTTATTATCAATAGCTATTTTTAGTTCCTCATTCGTCATTCCCAAAATAAACATTTCATTTTGTTGCATACTTAATTTCAAATCCAAATTAGGAGGAGGAAGTTGTTCCAAGAAACTTTGAGGGTATGTATTTTCACGCTGTTGTAAAATTTTATCCCAAACTTCATTTGCACTTTTAATAACGACAGGAATATCGTATTTTTTGCGTTCTACAGCATGCCAAAAAGTACAGCAAACTTGCTCCGGTTTATCCCCGTCATCATTAGCATAAATGGCTATATGATGATTATTCCCTGGTTTTACAAACCCTATTTCACTTCCTTCTCCATCTTTTTTTACGGGAACAACAGCAGAAAGCCCCGTAAAGCATCGTACTGAGAGAATCGGACGCTCCAAACCTTCATCTTCATACCATTTCAAAGATTTTTCACCTTGTTGTACATCTTTAAAGGCTTCTTTTGGTTTATTGTCGAATTTTTGCAGGCGTGTTTGCAATATACGTTTAATCTGTTCATCTACAATTTTATCTGTTTTATTAAAATTTGTATCAACAGTATATTTTATCACAAATTCTTCCTTGAAACAAGTAGCATATTCCAATAATTTAGTTTTTTCTTTATCTAAATAAATAGGTTCTTTTTTGAGTGAAGCTAATGCTTTTTTTGTATCATTCTCAAATTTTTCCAAACGCTGTTCTACTAAATTTTTAATGTATGGCTTAAAAATCAAATGTGGGTTTTCAAAAAGATATTTTACAGGTTTATTCTTTTCAATTGTTTTGATTTTTCCGTAAACACTTTCTTCGCTCAGGGCACCACGTGGCACAATAATATCGGTTTGAACTACTTTTTTATTGCCTCGTTTTCCAATCTTCCGTTTCCCTTTTACAGCCACTTTTTTGCCCGATTTAAACGAAATGAGAATTTGAGCAGCCGCATTTTCAACTTCTGCAACCGAAAAAAGGCGTTGTGAAACGATATATTTTTCCAACAACGAGAGTTTTTCTTTGTATGGTTCAGAACGTTGTTCAATCTCTTTTAACATATCTTCACGCGTCTTGCTCGCACTCAAAGTATTGAAACGCTGAATAAAACCTTGTTTTGTACAAGCGATTGTGAGCGCATCAATAGCATGGTGGCGATGGTCATCACGTTTTGTCCAATCTTTGATAACTTCTTTTGAATGTTTGTTTTTGCCGTTTTCACTTTCCCATTCAACCATTTCTGTTAAACCCAATTCTTTGTATTTTGGCATTTGAAGATTCATCGTAATATCGTCCCAACCCCAGAGATGGCGCAATTCAGCTGTTACTGTGCCACTTGTGCTCCAAACATTATGACAAACGGTTTGTAAAATTTCTCGTGCTTTTTTAGCAATATACTGACTTTCTCGCAACTGTCTATCAATAAAATTATCAGGAATTTTATCTTCCGACATCAACAGCTTTTCACGCTTAGCTTTTCCTATGATTCTGTTAGCATACAATGTATTTACACGTTCAACATAAGCATCAAATTCTTGTTGCGGTTTTGTTTTCATAAAATCGTAAGCTGTCATATCGCCTTTATTGGCATTGCAACGACGATGTGCCAACGTTTTATTACTTTGCGAATCATCAAAAAGCTTCGATTTCGGAATAATGTGCTCAACATCAACTTCCGTACCTTTTATCGCTTCCGTAATCGAAATAGGTTGTCCACAATAAATACAAATTGCGTTAAGTTTTTTATCTTGATTATCAATTTCTTGATACAATCGCCATTTGATAATGTTGTTTTTTGTTGCTCTCAAACCGTATTCCGCTAAATAATTTGCAATCACTTCATTTTCACGCTGACGTTTACTCATTGCTTTATCAGTATCATTACGTTCCTCCTTGCTTTGCTTTAACTCGCGAGCCAATTCAATACGAATTTCATTTGGTTTACCGTGTTTCTCAATAATGGCATTTACTACATTAACCATTTGATTGAGAATTTTTTCTACTATCGGTTGGCGTAATGAATTTTTCTCAACCGGTTTAAGTTTGTCCAACAGCTTCCGTCCAAGATTTTCATCTTTTGTCAAAGAGTTGGAATGTTCGTAACCCGCGTAGCTCATTGCTTCGCTATACATATTTCCTTCCATCAAATAAGGTAAAATCTTACGAATTGTTTTTGCCGACTTATTTCCAAAAGCAAATTTACTGAAATCAATCGCAGCAAGTTTATCGGCAGTTTCAGTATCTATCCCAAAACGCTTTTGCAAAGCATGGCTACATTCCTGTATTTCGTTGATTGAGTAAATGGTATGCCAAAGTTGATAAAACGGTTCATTTTCAACTCCTGCATCAATATATTTGACAGGTTTTTCGCCTAAAACCTCTCCTGTTTTCTTGGAATATAAGTATCCGGATTTGTCGGTTTCAACAATGTTTAAATCTAATTTAAGCAGTTTTTTAGATACTTCATTTTCGCCTAAAACTTTTATGATTGCATTCCGGGTAATATTCCCTTGAATACCTTTTTCCAATTGTTTTGTAACTGTAAATTCGTTTTTGCTTTTTCCTAAAATCTTGAATAAATCGGTTGCTGTCAATTTTTCGTTGTTATTCAAATGCTCAAAAACTTTTTGCTTTTCTTCCAACGCCAATTCTATTGTTTCACCTCGTTTTGAACTCAATCTGATATTATTTACATTTTCCCAAATTTTAGCAAGTTGAAATAATGGTGAACTTTTCGGTGCAACTTTCGGACCGACAAAAAATTCTTTTCCATCTTTATTAGTCCAAAAACCTTCAAATTCGCATACTGAGACAAGTCCTTTTTGCGATTTCAACGGGCGTTGATTATATATGATTTGGTTTTTGATAATATACTTCAAGCCATTAGTTATTGCATCTTTTCTTAAACTTTGCTGTGACGAACTACTGCCTAGAAAAATACCATTCGCTATTTTTTCTAATATTTCTTTTGGACAATCATTCAATGAAGGATTATATTTGGCTTGTGTATTCCAAATTACATCAAACTCTTCGATATAGGCTTCACGTGGAAAAATGTTTTCTTTTACACGAAAATATTCATCGTTTTTTAATTCATTATGAAAATATTGTCCGATTGTTAGGTCTAATTCTTTGATTTTTTCAAAACGACTTTTCACATCTTTAACGTAGTCCGTATCTTTTTTATCTAAATTTGCATCACTACGACTGCTTTTATATCCACGTTTTTGATTAAGCCAAATTAACAGTCGCCCCAATTCTTGTTTTGATATATATTCGGTAACCGCCTTACTACGTAATTCCCAAAGTTGCATCTTCGGTAAACTTTTTAAGTTTTCATCAGGCATCATTTCGTTCTTTATCAGTACGTCTACTAAGTATTTTCGTCTTAACTGATAACGGTCATAGCCTTTTCGAGCAGTACGCGCTTTTGTTCGCAACGAATTACGACTTTCACCTGTTCCTTTAGCAAAATCTTGTCCTTCTGTTCCATCATAAGGAATAATACGACTGCCTAAAGCAACAATTTTCACAGTGCTATCTTTCTCTTCAATGACTGCCCAACCTATGGAAGCAGAACCTAAATCTAATCCAAGTATTTTTCCCATAAAATCACATTTTTCAAAATAATGTGCCAAAAATAGAACTTTTTTCTTCTCTTTGTAAAAAAAGTTTAATTTCGCCGCACAAACTTTAGAAGCAAATCACAATAAGGATTATTCCGTTGTGAAAACATGTAAAGCGGGAATTTTTCTCGCTTTTTTGTTTACCCTCTCCGTTTCCTCACATTAATCCGCGCCTGCGTCATTCTTTCGCGTAAACCTCCTTCTTGCAAAAATTCCTGTTCTAATGCTTTTATTTGCTTAGCCAGTAAAAAAGAGGTAATATTAATCAAACTGATCATCACATTGGCAGCAACTTCCGGATCAGGGCTTTCAATTCCTTTGCGGTAGTTTTCGTAAGTAGTGTTTGGGGTTACGTGCAATTTCGTCAAGTGAGGATAATAAGGGTGTGTTTTATCCCAAAGTTTTAGTTTTCGCGTTCTCAAAAAATCTTTGTAATCGTTGAGTAATTCTTCAAGAGAACCACGGGCTACATTAGTAAGCTTTATCTCAATTTCTTTTGAAGTTCCCGAATCCATACTGCCTTCTACAATATTTTGCTTTCCGGAACGAGCTGCTTGAATCATTTGGTCTATTGTACGATCGTATTTTTGAAAATATTTGTGGCAGAAATAATAAGTGCCATCGTAAATAATTTCTGCTTTTTGGAAAGTTATTAGCTTTTGATAGCCTCCGTGCTTGGGTATGAAACCGTCTGAGTTGTAGTGAGCTTCCATTTTAGTTTAGGGTTTAGTATTTTTAGTTGTTGTTTCCGGTGGACGATGCGGACTTTTGTGACAACATTCAAACGATGTCCATATTGTCAAAATTGTCCACCGAAGAAAAACATTTTCTTAAAAACTCGTATTTTCTATCCTATCTCACCCCAACAATATAATAACTCTTTTTCCCCCGCTGCACCAAAATATACTTCCCATTTAGCACAGCACCCAAATCCACCGTAAAAGCATCGGTAATTTTCTCTTTGTTAATAGAAATCCCGTTTTCTTTCAATGTTCTTCGCGCTTCGCCTTTGGAAGGAAATATTTGAGTAACATCCGTCAAGAAATCTACAATGTTAATTCCTTCTTTTATAATGGATTTGTCTATTTCTACTTGCGGTACGCCTTCAAAAACAGACAGAAAAGTTTTTTCCGGAAGCGCAGCTAACGATTCCGCCGTGCCCTTTCCAAACAAAATTTCAGAGGCGGCTACAGCAGCATCGTACTCTGCTTCGGAATGCACGCGGCAGGTCAAATCTTGCGCCAATTTTTTCTGCAAAAGACGCAAATGGGGCGCTTCATTATGCGCTGCCTCAATTTCTTTAATTTCAGTTTCGCTTAGTAGCGTAAAAATGCGGATATATCTTTTAGAATCATCATCAGAACAGTTGAGCCAAAACTGATAAAATTGATAAGGAGAGGTTTTCTCCGGATCTAACCAAATGTTTCCTTGTTCGGTTTTGCCGAATTTACCGCCATCGGCTTTGGTAATAAGCGGGCAAACTATGGCAAACGCTTCGCCGCCGGTTTTTCTGCGAATCAACTCCGTGCCGGTGGTAATGTTGCCCCATTGATCACTGCCACCCATTTGCAATTTACAGCCATAGGTTTGATACAGAAATAGATAATCGTAACCCTGCACTAATTGGTAGGTAAATTCCGTAAACGACATGCCATCGCCTTCGCCGGAGAAGCGTTTTTTTACGGAATCTTTTGCCATCATGTAGTTTACAGTGAGATGTTTTCCAATATCGCGAATAAAATCAAGAAACGAATATTTGGACATCCAATCGTAATTGTTAACTAACATTGCCGCGTTTGGCACGTTGTCTTCAAAATTCAAAAATTTAGCCAGCTGTTTTTTAATTCCATCCTGATTTTTTCGTAAGGTTTCCAAGTCCAATAGATTACGCTCTTGCGATTTTCCGGACGGGTCGCCAATCATGCCGGTGGCGCCGCCTAATAGCGCAATCGGTTTATGTCCGCAAAGTTGAAGATGTTTCAACATCATTACGCCTACCAAGTGTCCTATGTGCAAGGAATCGGCAGTTGGGTCAATACCCACATACGCCAAAGTCATCTCTTTTTGCAATTGTTCTTCGGTTCCGGGCATTGCATCGTGCAGCATGCCGCGCCATTTTAATTCTTCTACAAAATTCATCGTTTTTTATTTTTCAATCGTTCTTTATCCGCTTTCAATTTTTCATGGTCTTGTAAAAAATACGGAATCATATCTTTAGGAATATTTCTATTTAAGATAATAACCTTATCTTGATCAATGATATAAAGTTGTGGGTTGGATTTGATGCGATAAGCCTCGTACCAATCCACATTGCCTTTTATTCCACCCACGTTAATCCATGTGTACTCATTATCAATAATATATTTTTTCCAACTATCAATATTTTCAGTTCGATTTACGGCGTATACGTCAAAATTGAGTTGTCCGATATTTGATAGCGAATCGTATAACATTTTCAGCTCTTTGCCTTCTCTATTGCAAGTAGGGCAATTCTGATCATAAAACCACAAAATTCTGTACTTGTAAGGCATATTATAAGACGAATGCCACTTTGTCTGCGACGTATCCGGTAAAATCAGTTCCACCGATTTTTTGCCAATCAATATAGGCTCCAAATCTTCAATACGCATTTTATATCTCTTAATTAAATCTTCACCCATCCAAGTACATTTTCCTGCAAGTTGATTATTTTTAACTATATGCACAAAAATACCGTCATATCCGATAACATTACTGTTTTCATACTCTTTCGACAAAAATTCTATTAAATAACGATACATTAAGCTGTCAGACTGCGTTTTATACAACATCAAGTCTATATATTTATTTACCGTATCCACTTCTTGAAGCCATAGTGTTTTTCTGAAATAATCGTTCAATTTGGGTTCAAAAGAAGGTAAAAATAAAAATCTACTATCGGTCAAATCAAAATTATCCCAATAATGCGTCTTATAATAAGTAGCTTGAAATGAGGAATCTATAGAGCCATCTTCGTAAACCGGCGGATCAGGAATTTTAATATCGCGATATGATTTTTGTAGTTTTGAAAATAAGAAAGTGGGATTTTTATTAATTAATTCCATAATAAATTGTTCCATCTCCGTATTCATACTCTTCATCTTTTCCGAATAATACTCTGCGCTGTCTTTAGTTCCTTTATCTTCAAACTCTTTTCTTTTTCTACTCCATACCGACATTTTTCTTTGCGCATCAACGGTTTTTTGTTGAAAGCGTAACATTTCCGCATTCTCGGGTGAGCCAATTACAGAAAAATCACTCACATTTCCGGTAGTATCTAAATTGTAAATAAAGTTTTGGCTTCCATCCATAATAAAATTCAAAAGAAGGCGCTTGTTGCCGGACACTAATGAATACATGCCATCGTCGTATTTTTCATCTCCTTCAAAAACAAAAGTGCCTTTACCATTGTTAAATGCAGAATCTCTCAACATTAACTTGTCTTTAAAATGAACTGCCAATAGCAGTTGGCTGTCTTTAGAATCTTTAATGTTGAATACTAATTTACGTTCGGGTTCTTTTTGTTTGCTTTTTTGTGCGGAAAGAGAAAAGGGAGCAAGGAGGAAAGCAGAAAGGAGAAAGGCAATTAGGTGCGCAGTGTGTGGAGTACGGTATGTGAAGTGCAGTGTTTTCATTTTTGATTTTGTATCTTAATTTTAACGGCGAAAATATGTTTTTTTGTTGAACGTTGAAAACTTTACATAGTTTTGCAGCGCAAAAACATAGAAACGTTTTGCATTAAAAAAATATTTTACAACGTTGATTTCTAAAGCTCTCATTTCGCAAATCCGTTTGCTACATCATAAAAAACATCGTGATGAGCAGGGGCTTTTTATTGTGGAAGGGGTAAAGTCATGCATGGAGGTATTACAATCGGGTTTTGAGGTGGTACAATGTTACGTAACCACCCGTCATTCCGAGCGTAGCGAGGAGTCCCATTCAAACATCGTTACCATTTCCGAAAAAGAAATGGAACGTATCAGTTGCCTCACCACCGCACCGGATATTTTGTGCATTGTAAAAAAAACGCAATACCAACTTGATGCCCTTAGTGATATTAAGCCGTTATTAATACTCGATTCTATCAGAGACCCGGGCAATTTAGGTACGATAATACGAACTGCAGATTGGTTCGGTTTTGACCAAATTTTATGCTCTGAAGACTGTGTAGAACTTACCAATCCCAAAGTAATTCAAGCTACTATGGGTTCATTCACCAGAGTGAAAATTGTTTATGCAAATCTTTCTAATTATTTGAAAACACAAAACCAGAGAGTTGTTTATGGATTATATATGAATGGTGAACCTATTCAAAAACAATCATTTAAAAATAATGACATTGTAATTATCGGAAGCGAAAGTCATGGAATTTCAGAAGAAACGGCTTCCTATGTTAATAAAAAAATAGAAATACCTATGTTCTCGCACGAAAACTCGGCGCCGGAATCCTTAAATGCGGCAATAGCAGCAAGTATTTTCATGTACACATTCCGAACTCTTAAATTTTAAATCTTTAAATTCTTAAATCTATGACTCAAAAACCCTCAATTCCCAAAGGTACACGGGATTTTTTACCGGAAGAAATGATTCGGAGAAACTATATTTTCAATACCATTCAAAAGGTGTTTGAAAAATATGCATACCTTCCCATTGAAACGCCTTCTATGGAGAATTTATCAACCTTGATGGGGAAATATGGTGAAGAGGGTGATCGCCTCTTATTCAAAATACTAAATTCGGGAGATTTTATGGCGGGAGTGAATTTTAATGAAGGAACCGCAAATCAAATTGCACCTAAGATTTGTGAAAAGGGATTGCGCTATGATTTAACCGTTCCTTTTGCCCGCTTTGTGGTGCAACATCGTGATAAGCTTGTTTTCCCTTTCAAACGCTATCAGATGCAGCCGGTATGGCGCGCCGATCGACCGCAAAGAGGTCGTTATCGTGAATTCTATCAATGCGATGTAGATGTGATTGGTACGAAATCATTGCTTCAAGAAGTTGAATTATTGCAAATTACGTATGAAATATTTGCAGCATTCAATATTCCTATTGTTATAAAAATGAACAATAGAAAAATTTTATCGGGAATTGCAGAAATTATCGGATTGCCGGAAAAAATTACGGATATTTGTGTTGCCATCGATAAAATTGATAAAATCGGCAAAGAGAATGTGTTTGCCGAATTGCGAGAGCGTGAAATTCCCGAAGAAGCAATTGCTAAAATTGAACCTTTTTTTGATTTTTCAGGCAAAAATGAAGAAAAGTTAGCGTTTTTAGAACGTTTTTTTGCAGAAAGCGAAATAGGTAAAACAGGGGTGCAAGAACTTAAAACAGTATTTGCTTATTGCCAAGAAGTTGGAATTATTGAACCGGAATTGGATATTACATTGGCACGTGGACTAAATTATTACACCGGCGCCATTTTTGAAGTAAAAGCCGTTAGCGTCGTTATGGGCAGCATTTCAGGCGGCGGACGTTACGACGATCTGACCGGCATTTTTGGGCTAAAAGAGATGTCGGGCGTGGGAATCTCTTACGGCGCAGAGCGTATTTACGACATTTTGAATGAATGTAATTTGTTCCCCAATGAAATTGGAGCACCTGTAAAAGCATTATTTCTGAATTTCGGTGAAACGGAAGAACTTTACGCTCTAAAAGCGCTTGCAGAATTACGCAAAAATGAGATTGCCTCGGAGATTTATCCCGACAATGCAAAAATTGGAAAACAAATGAGTTATGCCAATGCCAAGCAGATTCCGTACGTCATTATGGCAGGCGAAGAAGAA